>CAZGMU010000153.1:1555-10556 GCA_964526975.1 uncultured Planctomycetaceae bacterium | reverse complement strand
CAGAAAACACCAACCACAACATCTAGTAGTGGTGGAGTCAACTAGATAACCACATTATTTGTACATGTGCTATAGTCACGCCATGATTCAAACACGAATGCAAACCACCTCGAAAACGAACAAGATTCAGCAGATCGAAGCCGCGTTGGCGAAGCTGCTGGCCGAGTCGTCTCAACGCGGATTTTATGGAGAAGCCGCCATCACGCTCAGCGTGCAGGACGGCGTGATTCAACATATCCGCGTGGCGGTGGAGAAGATGATTAAATAAGGAGTTCGTTGTCCGTCGTTCGTTGTTCGTTGCACTTTAAACGATAGCAACATCTACGTACGACGAACCACGAACCACGGACAATTGACAGGTATTGCATCGAGCCAGCTCCGCGTTGCGGAGCGGGTATCGGATCAAGCCCACTGGGAGACATTGGTCTTCCAGTGGGCTTTTTTTGTTAGCTGTAGGTCAGGCTTTAGCCTGACGAGATCGTGCACAAGTCAGGCTAAAGCCTGACCTACAACGGAGAAAACCTATGTCTGAACTATTGCAAGAATATGTCGACTCGCGCTCCGAGCGCCTGCGAGTCGATCGCGCGGCGGGCGTCATTCGCGGCGTGAAGCTGCTCGGCCTCAGCTCGCGCAACGGCCGGCGGTATCGCGAGGATGCCCTCACGAGTGCCATCGGCCTCTACGAAGACGCGAAGGTCAACATCAACCATCCGAAGGGCCATCCGCTCGCGCCGCGCGATTATCAGGACCGGCTCGGCGTGGTGCGCGGCGTCGAGTTTCGCGCGGGGCAGGGGCTTTTCGGCGACTTGCACTTCAACCCGAAGCACGCGCTCTCGGAACAACTCGTGTGGGACGCCGAGCACGCGCCGCAGAACGTCGGCATGTCGCACAACGTGCTGGCCCGCACGCGCCGCGACGGCGGCGAAACGATCGTCGAGGCGATCACGAAGGTGCAGAGCATCGACCTCGTGGCCGATCCGGCCACGACCAGCGGGCTGTACGAACAAACGGGGAGTCAAGAGCTGGGAGTCAAGCGTCAAGAGCCAGAAGGCCGCGACTCTTTTCCGGCTCTTGACTCTCAGCTCTTGACTCTTGACTCGCTTACTCTTGACCTTCTCCGTCTTCATCGGCCGGACTTGATCCGCGAGCTCGAAGAATCGCACGCGGCACAGTTGGAATCGTTGCGGAAAGACTTGCGCGAAGTGACGCTGCGTGAGTCGGTGGCGAAGCGTCGGGAGCTGGTTTTAGAGCTTTTGCAGGAGCACGATCTGCCGCTGCCGGCGACGAACGGAACGATCGATTCGCGACTCGTCAGCTCGGACTTCGTCGAGAGCCTTTTGAGCGCGGCCGACGAGGCGACTGTTCGCCGCCTGGTTGAAGAGCGAGCCCAACTTGTGCGATCGGCCCACGACTGGAGCGAACGCAAGTCGCCACGCGAGCGTCGGCCCCGATCGCGCGATCAGCTCGCGCTCACGTTTGCGACCAACCGTAGCCACGCTCAAACGGGCGCCGAGTTCGCGGCTGCGATTCGAGGCGCATAGCGTAGCGATGACCTTAGCAGTCTTAGCCACAGCGGATGTGGAGAAATGCCGAGCAGCGAGGAACGAGGAATTAGGAGCGAGCAAGGACTTGAATTTCTCGCTCCTCGCCGCTCGCTCTTATCTCCTCCGTGCCCTCTGTGAACTCTGTGGTTAATCGTTTTTCAACTTGAACCACTTACTTACTTTTACTCACTCACCAATTCACAAGGAGAACTTTCAATGTCAAACACCATGCGCTGGCGCTACGGCGATACATGTCCGGTGATGCTGCCGGTCGATTCGGCGACGGTGATCGAGATCGGCGACATGATCTACCTCGACACCGACGATGCCAAGCCGGCTTCGGCTCAGGCGGACCAAGGCACGAAGACGTCGAATCAGCAACTGTTTCACGATGCCTTTGCCGGCGTGGCGATGCAGGCCTCGCGCAGCGGCGACACGCAGCCGATTCGCGTCGCGACTGCGGGCGTGTTCGAGTTCGATTGTGTCAGCACGACGCTCGAAGTCGGCGATTTGATGGGCCCGGACGAAAACGTGGCCGGCACGGCCTTGCTCAATGGCACCGTGGTCAAGGTCTCCAATGCCAACTCGGCGGTGGGCCGGTGCGCAAAGCGCTTGAACCCGGCCGGAACGCATGTGCTGGTCGATATCGTCAGCGCGGTCCTCAAAGGCGGGCCCCAGGTCGCGCTGTAGAAGAGAAAGGTGTCAATTTTCGTAGGGTGGGTCGAGGTTACGAGACCCACCGTTGCGTGCTTCATCGTGGTGGGTCTCGAAGACTCGACCCACCCTACAAATACTTTTTACTTTACTTGCATACAACGGAGCAAAACCAATGACCCTAAAGTACCGTGAACTCAAACGCCGCTATGAATTAGACGGCGCTGATCAAACAGTTGCCCATCTTTCCGAAGCGCTTCGCGAGAAGCACTTGAAACCGGAAGACTTCAGCATTCGCGACCTGGCCGAGGCGCTGGTGCCCGATGGCCGGGAGTGGGTGCGGATGCTCGATCCGCGGAGCGCCGGCGGCGTGAGCGTCGTCGAATCGAGCGACGGTGTCGACGTAACAGCGTTTCTCAATATCGCAGGCCAGGTGATCTACTCGAAGATCATGGAAGCCTACACGCAAGAGGCGTTCGTCGTGTCGAAGCTTGTCGACACGATTCCGACGCGGCTCGACGGTGAGAAGATCCCTGGCATCTCGCGCGTGTCGGATGAAATCGATGTGGTTGGCCCCGGTATGCCGTATCCACACTTGGGCTTCGGCGAGGACTACATCGAGACGCCATCGACGACGAAGCGCGGTTTCATCGTGCCAGTGACGAAAGAAGCGATTTTCTTCGATCGTACGCATCTGGTGCTCAGCCGGGCGGCCGAGGTTGGCGAAGTGCTGGGCCTCAACAAGGAGAAGCGGCTGATCGACCTCGTGATCGGCGTGACGAACAACTACAAGTGGAAAGGCACGACGTACAACACGTACCAGGCGAGCACGCCGTGGATCAATTCGCTGGCGACGAACGAGCTGGTCGATTGGACGAACGTCGACAAGGCCGAGCAGTTGTTCGCCGATATTCTCGACCCGGCGACGGGCGAGCCGGTGCTGGTGCGCGGGACGACGGTGCTGGTGATGCCCGCGTATCGCCACGCGGCGCATCGCGTTTTCTCGGCGGCGGAGCTGACGTTTACGGCGTCTGGCTCATCGACGGCCACGGTGGCTGCGAACCCGCTCAGCGGTTACCGCGTGTACGACAGCCGGCTGGCGTATCGGCGGATCGTGGCATCGGGCATCGCGGCGGCGACGGCCAAGAAGTATTGGTTCGTCGGCGATTTCCGCCGGGCGTTCGCCTACATGGAGAACTGGCCGATCACCGTGACGCAAGCCCCCTTGGGTAGCGAGGCCGAGTTCAACAACGACGTCGTGCTGCGGTTCAAGGCGAGCGAGCGCGGGGCCGCGGCCGTGATTAATCCGCGCTACGTCGTGAAGAACACGGGTTGATTTAGAAAGCCGCGACCGCTGGTCGCGGACGTCGGGTCAAGAGTCGAGAGCCAGAGGGAGTTGGCGCTCGGCGCTTGGCGGGGATCATAGTTTTTGAGGGGCTTAGGACTTAGAACGAATGGGTGGCACGCTCTGAGTCTTCGAAGGGCGTGGAGTTGTACGGTTTGAGCAACCACGCCCTTCCCAAAGCGTCAGGGCGTGCCACCCTGAATTCCCGGATGGCCTCAGTTTTTTAGGAGTTTCCCATGGTTTGTATTCGTGAAAACGTGAATCGATGCTCCGAGGCCGGAGATTCGTCGCTCGTGCTGCTGGCTCGGTTGCTCGACGGAGTGGGGCGGCCGGTTTGCTCTTCGGATGTGGTGTCGTTGCGGTGCTCGATTCGTGAGCCGGGTGCGCGAGAGCCTGATCTGGAGTTTGAGGTGAATCCGCGCGAGGTCTTGTTGCCAGCGCTCGTGATCGGCGGTTCGTGGAGGGTGGACGACATCGGCTACAACTTCCGCCACAACATGACCGGCGTGGCCGGCTTTTTGAACGTCGCCCAATCCGAGTTCAATGGCCGGGTTGAGGTGAGGTATGTCTTCATGCTCATCAATTGCACGCAGGCGACGGTGCGGTTTCGTTTGAAGTTGATGTGAGCAATGCGTGAGAAGTAAGAAGTACCGAGTACTGTTGCATCATTTTCGACGTTCAATACCTGCCTTTTTTCTGAACCCTGAACCCTGAACCCTCAGCCCTGAACCCTCCCATGACCGATATCGAACAAATCCAATCCATCCGTAGCCAGACGCTTGCCCAGCTCGATTCGATTCGGGCCGCTCCGAAGCCTTCGTACTGGATCGACGGCCAGCGAGTCCATTGGCAGGAGTATGTCGATTCGTTGCAGCGCACCGTCGATTGGTGTGATCGGAAGCTGATCGACTACGAGCCGTTCGAGGTGCGCTCGCAAGGAATTTCGTAGGACGGACAATCCTGTCCGTCTTTCTCTTAACTCTAGCTCGACGGACAGGATTGTCCGTCCTACTTGTTTGCAGTGTGAATGATTATGCCTACACCAACCATCGATTTTTCGATTTTCGATTGGCAGGAACTGGTCACGTACGCGCCGGTGTCGGACGATGCTGTCGAGAATGTGCGCGCGTTGCGGCGGCCGCTTACGCGGTCGGGGATGCGCAATGTGGAGCGGTACGTGGAACTCGAACCGACGGATGTCGTGTTTTACCTGGAGGGAACGAATCTCGCGTCAACTGCGTTGGGGTTGGACGATGTGATTACGGACGCGGGGAGCGTCGTGTATCAGGTGGTGTTTTACGAACGGCAGACGTTGAATAACACGGTGGCGGTGGTTTGTCGGAAGCTGGATTAGTGCCAGATTGCCTGGCGGGAGTAGCGCGGTGGTAGAGCATCTGGACGAATTGCGCGAGCAAATCGGCTTCGCTGCTTTCCAAGATCACGCTCACTTGGCGCCAGAGATCGCGCTTGCGACTGGTGGCTTCGGCGGCGGCGAGGACACCTTCCTCGGTCAACTGACCGCCGGTGCCGAAGCGGCTGTACAGTTCGTCGAAGTCGCCTGGCGACCAGTCGCGAAACAATTTTGGGTGCTGGGCGGCGCAGCGATCGACGAGCGAGTTGGTGGCGCGATCGAATCGGCGCGGGGCCATTCGGGCCACCGGTTGAAACAGTTCGTCGATGGAAACGCCCAACCCCTGAGCCAGTTTGTGGAGTGTGCGAGCGTGGGGATGGGAAACGCCGCGAGCCAGGCTGCGAAGGGTCCGCTCGTCGAGTTCGCAGGCGGCGATGACCGCTTCGAACGTCAAATCGTTGCGGGCCATAATGCGGCGCAGGTTGCCTGCTACTAGGGCCGCGTTGGCTGCATCGCTGCCGGGGGTAAGCAAGGTGGGAGTCATGTGACTATCGCGGCATGTGGTGTAGGCTTTGCCCAGAAAATCGCGCTAAGCCGCAAGCGATTGGGTAATGATCTCTGGGAACAGGTCTATCTTGGGGCTTGACGTAAATTGATGGGCAAAGCCGCGTGGTGTATGAACAAACGTATACATCTACCGGGGCCGGCTGTCAAGAGGCGCCCGTTATGGTACGGACTGAGGTTCGTGCAAAAGTCTGGAATAGCCGAGTGGGCAGACGTTCTTGTCCGGCTTTGCCCAGAAAATCGCGCTAAGCCGCAAGCGATTGGATAACGGTTCTCTGGTGACAAGTTTATCTTGTGGTTTGACGTGAATTTCTGGGCAAAGCCTTTTGAGAGTATATTGGTGGTGATTCGGCCTAGCGGCCGACGCTAAAGCTTTTGTGTTCTGGGAGACAGGCGATGGGTATTCGGTTCTCGGTAGGATTTCTCACATTGGTTGCGGCCACTTTGACGGCCGGTGCGGCGGACGCCTGGAAGCCGGCCGAGGGGCCATTGACGACGCGGTGGACCAAGGAGGTGTCGCCGGAGAACGCGCTGCCTGAGTATCCGCGGCCGCAGATGGTGCGGCAGGATTGGACGAATCTCAACGGGCTGTGGGACTACGCGATTCGGGCGCGAGGCGAGGATCCGCCGGCGAAGTGGGATGGCGAAATCCTGGTGCCATTCCCGATCGAATCGGCGCTGTCGGGCGTCATGAAATCGGTCAGCCCAGATCAGCGATTGTTTTATCGGCGGCGGTTCGACTGGAAGCCGACGAAGGAGAAGCCGCGGCTGCTGTTGCACTTCGGTGCGGCGGATTGGCGCGCGAACGTGTGGATCAACGACCAGCGAGTCGGCGAGCACACGGGCGGCTACGATCCGTTTACGTTTGATATTACCGACGCGGTGCGCGAGGGCGAGAACGAGATCATCGTCGGCGTGGCCGATCCGACCGACACCGGCACGCAGCCACGCGGCAAGCAGGTGCTGAAGCCGCATGGGATTTTTTACACGGCGGTGACGGGGATTTGGCAGACGGTTTGGCTCGAGCCGGTGCCGGAGAAGTATATCGAATCGCTTCAGATCGTGCCGAATGTCGATCGCAAAGTCGTATTTGTGACCACTCAGGCGAAGGAAGGCGACGTTCGCGTCCAAGTGTTTGATCGTGGCCATGCGGGGGCACGGGAGCTTGTGGCTACGAAGACGGCGCCGGCCGGCAAATCGATCGAGCTTGGTATTCCAAATGCCAAGCTGTGGTCGCCAGAACAGCCGAAGCTGTATGAATTGTCGGTCGATCTGATGGACAAGGGCAAAGTGGTGGATTCCGTCGACAGCTACGTTGGCATGCGGAAGATCGAAGTCAAGAAAGACGCCGAGGGCGTGAATCGCTTGTGGCTGAACGATAAAGCCGTGTTTCAATACGGCCCGCTCGATCAGGGTTGGTGGCCGGATGGGTTGTACACGGCGCCGACGGACGAGGCGCTGAAGTACGACATTGAAATGACGAAGAAGTTCGGCATGAACATGATTCGCAAGCATGTGAAGGTCGAGCCGGCGCGGTGGTACTACTGGTGCGACAAGCTCGGTATGCTCGTGTGGCAGGACATGGTCTCGGGCGATGCCGATAAAACCGACGAAAGCAAGAAGAATTATCGCAAGGAGCTAAAGGCGATGATCGCTGCGCTGCGGAACGCGCCGTCGATCGTCGTGTGGGTGCCGTTCAACGAAGGTTGGGGGCAGTACGATACGCCGGAGGTGGCGAAGTGGGTGAAGGAATACGATCCATCGCGGCCGGTGAATGAGGCGAGCGGTTGGCATGATAAGGGGAGCGGCGATCTATCGGATATGCATGCGTATCCCGGCCCCGGCATGCGCGATCCGGAAGACAATCGCGTGGCCGTGCTCGGCGAGTTCGGCGGGCTGGGCATGCCGATCAAAGGGCACACGTGGCAAGCGGAAAAGAATTGGGGGTATGTGTCGTTCGACAGCAAGGAAAAACTCACCGATGCGTATGTCGCGCTGCTGACGGCGATGCGGCCGCTGATTGGCCGTGGGTTGTCGGCCGCGGTTTACACGCAGACGACCGACGTCGAGATCGAAGTGAACGGGCTCATGACGTACGATCGTGAAGTCGTGAAGATGGACCTCGATCGGATTCGAGCGGCGGCGGAGAAGTTGTATGCTCCCGCGCCGAAGATTACGACCGTGGTGCCTTCCAGCGAGAAAGAGGCGCAGACCTGGCGCTACACGACGACGAAGCCGGATGTGAATTGGTACGAGCCGGGGTTCGATGACGCGAAGTGGGAAAAAGCCCCGGCTGGTTTCGGCGCGGCACGACGCATCGGTGTGCAGCCGCGAACCAAATGGGACACGCCCGATATCTGGCTGCGGCGTACGTTCGATCTCCAGTCAGTGCCAAAGACGGGGCGACTCGCATTGAGCGTTCTTTACGATGACGATGCCGAGGTGTACCTCAACGGCCAACTCGTGAAAGAGCTCAAGCGGCACTCGAATAACTATCAAGTAACGCTGCTCGACGAGAACGCGAGCGAGCTGCTGAAATCGGGCAGCAACACGCTGGCCGTGCATTGCAAGCACACGGACGGCGGGCAGTATATCGACGCGGGGTTGGTGGAGATTGTGGAAAAATAGGCAGGGAGATAAATTCGTATCCCGATAGCGTATAATTCAGGTACCCGAATGAGTCGTCGCGAAAAGCTTATCGCGAAGATGCAGAACTCGCCCCGGAGCATTCGTTTCGGCGAAGTGGATGCGTTGTTGCGATCCGAAGGTTTCGTTTTGTTCAACAAGCGAGGAAGCCATCGAACCTATCATCATGTCGATGGTCGCTTGATTACGATTGTTGTACCGCATGGTCGGCGTAAAACATGTAGTCCGGCCGACGTCAAAAAAGTACTGGACCTCTTCGATCAATGATTACGACGCACCACGAATATCGCGGTTATGTATTTACTATTCAGTACAAACCGCAAGAGCCTATTTATACGGTTGAATTTGCCGATTTTGCCGAGATCATTACCAGCGGCGATACCTTAGCTGCCGCGTTTGCAAATGCTTGTGAGGCACTAGATTTACATCTAGAAAGCTTGCAGAAGCTCGGACGACGAGTGCCCAAACCTAAGCATTCGTTGATAGTCGAGCCTGCTTAAGAATTTGATTTTCGAGCAAACGCTATTCAATTAAATGCGGCCATCCTGGAATTCCGGGTGACACGTCCTGACGCTTTGGAAAAGGCGTGGTTCGCCGAACTCACAGTTCCACGCCCTTCGAGAAGACTCAGAGCGTGCCACCCTATACTTGAATTCCCCAACGACCTCAATTAAACCGAGGCCTCTTCGTGGTCTTCTTCCATTGGCATGCCGCCGCGGTCGGTGGGGAAGAAGAGGTCGACGATGCCGTGGACGAGGCCGATGGTTTCTGGGTCGGACGTGCCGAAGCGGCTGGCCAGTGGGGCGAACAGCCAGCGGCCTTCGGGCCAGCGGACGTCCATTACTTTGGCGCAATCTTCCAAGAGTTGGTAAACACGGGCGCGGGTGACGCCGATCG
>CAZGMU010000153.1:0-1545 GCA_964526975.1 uncultured Planctomycetaceae bacterium | reverse complement strand
CTTGTTGCTTGACGCTCGGGGCGTTTTCGTCGAGGCAGAGCCGCGTGGCGGCGAGGCCGGCGACCTGGTCGCCCAGGTCGATCTTGATTTGGTGGACCATCGGTCCCACGATGTGCTGATGGATCTCATCGACGGGGGGGAGATCGGGCTGGGCGACGGTCTCCATGAGCCATCGAGTCATGGGCGGCACGAAGCGGGGAACGAGGACCAGGTCGATATTTTCTTGCAGCGTCGATGTGGAGAGCGCTTCGTGAACGGTGCAGAAGACTTCCAAGATTGCGTTGAGCCGCTTTTCGCCGTGCGTCTTGAGCGAACGAATGTCGGCCAGAGAGCGATCGGCGTATTCGCCGAGCCGCGAGTGCCAGATCACGGTTGGCAGTGATTGCAGCGTCGGAGCCAGGCGGCCAAGTTTTTCGTGGCGCAGATCGTAGCGGCTGACGGTGTCGCACCACTGAGACCAGAGCGACTCGGAGACGATCGAGGCATCGAAGCCGCCGGTCGGAGTGGTTTTGGGCTGCTTGCGCGTGGCATCGGAATTGGAGCTAAGACCGAAGGGCGTATCGGGGGCAGCGGCCTTGGCGGCCCGCTTTAGCAAGTCGAAGAAGCCCAGAATCTTTTTATGACCGACGCCGGGCGTGGCGATCAGGTCTTCAAAGGGTTGCGATAAGAGGTCGCGGAGCGGGCGATCCAGAAAAGCGATCGGCAAACGGCGATCGGTCGGGAGCACCCAATAGGAAAGGGCCTTGTCGAGGCGGCCATCATCGGGCCGATCGACCAAATTTTTACGAAGCCGTTCGTAGGTACCTACTAACCGGTACCGGTCATTAGAAATAGCTTTCCTGGCCATTGGAGATAATTCCCCTGAAATTAAAAAGTTCTTTTGACCCTCCTGGAAATCAACGGTGTGCTGCAGGTGGTGCGGAGGGGCTACCCAAGTAATCGGAGGGGGTACACCCAACTACGGCATTTTTACTGCTTTTGTTCGGCTGTCAATGTGGCTAATCGGCTAAAAAACGTTAGTGACGCATTAAAATATTCTGCCAGAGTCACCCTATCTAGCCGACTTTATCGACATTTTATCCAGATTTGGCTATTCAAGAGAGGTTAAAAGGGAATTAAAGAAGTTTAGAAATATATTTATGGGAATGTGGCTGGTTGCTGGACAATTTTGGGTGATAACTTACTTGGCTCATCGAATTGTCGAGCCAAGCGATCAGAAGGCTCACGCAGAGGCGCAGAGGTCGCGGAGAGGCCGGAAACTCGCGCATGACGCCTCCGCGTGAGATTCTTGGCGCTTGGGAACGACTCAATAATAACTTCCCGATTTTCAGAATAACCACGGAGACACAGAGAGCACGGAGAAGAAAGCCAGGAAGATAGGAACACTAATTCTTCACTAATCCCCGCTAATATCAAAGAAGAGACTATTTCCATCCCATTTTCGATTCTGGCTTTATGAGCGTAAAGCAGCGGCGATTCGTGTTCTGCTATCTTCTCTGTGTTCTCCGTGTCTCCGTGGTGAATCCTATCTGCCGAAGTTATTTT
>CAZGMU010000152.1:1153-10568 GCA_964526975.1 uncultured Planctomycetaceae bacterium | reverse complement strand
ACGACGACCGACCCCGTGAGGATACCCGCCACGGCCGGCCCCAGGAACGACACCACCGGCAGCAGAGCGGTGGGGAGGGCGTGGCGAAGCGCAACCATCAGTTCGCTGAGCCCTTTCGCCCGGGCTGTGCGCACATAATCTTGCGACAGCGCATCGAGCATGCCGGTCCGCGTGATCCGCGCGACCTCGGCCGCGTAGACCGCCCCCAGGCAGATTGCCGGTAGGATCAATTGCCGCAAGGTTCCCCAACCCGCTGCGGGAAAGATTGGGAAGATAAACACGAACAACATGATCGATAGCCCCGCGATGACGAAGCTCGGCAGCGCGATGCCCACTGTCGCCAGCGACATCAGGGCAATATCTGCCAACGTTCCGCGATAAAGCGCGGAAATAATCCCTGCGCTGAGGCCCAGCGTGATCGCGAACGTCAACGCCAACACTCCCAGCGCCGCGGACACGGGCAGCCCCTGGGCGATCACCTGGTTCACACTGAAATCGAGCAGCCGTTGGCTCGGCCCCAAATCACCGCGAGCCGCCTCGGTGAGCCGGTTCCAATACTGCTCGCGCATCGGCAGGTTTAATTGGTATCGCTCTTTGAAATTTTCTTCGATCTCCGACGGCAAATTGCGTTCACTCGAATACGGCCCGCCAGGGACAGCGCGCATCAGCAAGAACGACAACGTAAAGACGATCCACAGCGTGAAGATTAGCCCCAGAAATCGCCGAGCGATAAACCAAATCACGGAACAGGCTCCATAAACTCGTTGGCCACGGCCGCCTGTTCGTCCACGTTGGGGTCAATCCAGATCGCATTCAGCGGATGCAAATCCTGCAGATTGTTATAGAAACCACGCACGCGCGGACGCACGACATTTCGCGAAACGTAATAGTAAATTGGAATGATCGGCATCTCGTCCATCAGCAACTGCTCGGCACGCTGAAGAATCTCGGTCCGTTTGGCTTTGCCCGGCTCCCGCGCGGCGTCGGCGATTAGTTTGTCATATTCCGGATTGGCAAATCCAGTGCAATTGTTTTCGCCATTGGAAACGAACATGTCCAGGTACGTATTCGGATCGACATAGTCCCCCACCCACGCCCGCCGGGCAACCAGGTACTTAAGCTGCTGCTGCGAATCCTGGAACGACGCCCACTCCTCGCTCCGCAACGACGCCGTGATGCCCAGATTTTTCTGCCACTGCTTCCGCAACAGCTCGGCAATGGCCTGATGCTGCTGGTCGGTGTTGTAGAGAATTTCGAGTTTAGGGAAGCCTTTGCCGTCCGGGTATCCAGCCTCGGCCAGCAGCTTGCGCGCGGCCTCGGGATTGAATGGCTGGCAAGGCTGAACCTGGTAATGGGGCATCGCCGGCGGCACGAGGCTCAGCGCGGGCACTTCACCCGCGCCAGTGGCAACACGGGTAATCTCTTCACGGTCCGTCGCCAGCGATAATGCTTGCCGCACCCGTTTATCATCCAGCGGCGGCCGCGTCGTGTTGAGCAGAAAGTAGTACGTCGTTAGTTGCGGCGCGGGGTTGAAATCTTTTCGCTTCGGCTCCTGTTTCATGAATTCCCGCAACACTTCGGCCGGAGGCACGGTGACCCAATCGATCATGCCCGTCATGTACAGATTGAGCGCGGTCGTGCGGTTATCGATCGAGAGCGCGTCGACGATATTCAGCCGCACATGCTCGCGGTCCCAATAGTTGTCGCTCCGCTCGAGCCGAATTCGATCGCGCAACCGTCGCGCAACAAGGCGAAACGCGCCGTTGGTCACGATATGCTCGGGCTGCGTCCACGCCGGTGAGCCATACTTTTCCAGGCACTTTTGATTCACGGGCGCGAGTGCGTGAAATGCCGTCAGGTCCAGAAAATAGGGCGTACGATCGGTGAGCCGGTATTCGATCGTGTGATCGTCGATCACCCGCACTCCCACCTCGCGAAAATCGAGCAGCACCTGTCGACAACGCTCGGCCCCCGCCTTCACCGGCCGACTTTCCGATGCCGCTTGAAACCGCCGCTCCTGGCCATCGATCTCGACGACATACACGCGATTCTGCCCGGCCGTTTTCTCGTCTTTCTTTTCTTCCTCGCTAAGCTCCGTGCGAATCAACTTCCCACGCAGCAGCGGGCCACGCATCGTATTCGTCGCTCCCTTGGGCAGCGGCAGTTCGACCTCCACCGCATCGCCCGGTGACAACTGGCTGCCACCCAGCGTGTATTTCTTTGCATTGGCGATGTACCACGCTTGGTAGGAGTATCGCGAAAACGTCAGTGGATCGAGTAAGCGGCGGAGCGAGTAATAGAAGTCATGCGCGGTCAGCGGTTCGCCGTTCGACCACAGCGCGTCTCTCCGCAGATGAAACGTATAGGTGCGCCCGTCCTCGGAAATGTCCCACTTTTCGGCAACGCCCGGCTCCGGCAGGTTGTTATCGGCCCGCGGCCGGCACAAGCCTTCGAATAGCGAATAGACGATTCGTGCCTCGGGGATTCCAGTCGTCAGCGCCGGATCGACCGAGGCGACTTCGCTCTCGTTGCAAAACGAAAAATCAGCCGGCGGCAACTGCCCACGGCGCACCGCCCAACTGACGGAAAGCAAGCCGGTAACGAGAATTAGAGCCAAAAACCAAGTACGACCAGACATGACCTAAGCTTACCCATCCTTCACCCCCCAGCCAACGCAAACATTCATTTAGCGGCGGAACTTGCTCCGCGCGCCCACCGCCCTAAAATACGCTTCCATGCTCCACGGCGTTCACGCGATCCTCTCAACCTACGGCTTCTGGCTCCCCAACGCCCCACGCGGCTCGTGGAGCGATTTCGTCCGCAGTTGGGAGTTGGCGCAATTCGGCAAGGCCACGAAGGTCAACACCAGACAATCCGTGGCCGCGGCCACGCATGACCTTCGCCAGCGCCAAGCGGCAAAACAGTGTCTGAAATATCCCGAGGTCTTTCTATCCGGCCCCCAAGCACGATCCGTGGGAGTCGGCTTCCGACAGACCGTCGAGGAGTCCGAATATCGAGTTCATGCTTGCTCCATCCTTCCGCAACACATTCACCTAGTATTAGGCCCACACCAGCGAGACTTCCGCCGGATCGTCGGCCACTTCAAAGCTCGCGCCACGCAACAACTGGCACGCGACGATTTGCACCCGCTGGCAACGTATCGTGAGAAAGACGGCACGATCCCCTCGCCCTGGGCCCGTAAAGGTTGGCTTGTCTACATCTTTTCCGAGGAGCACATGCGTGCAGCGATCCAGTACACGATCAACAATCCGCTCAGAGAGGGTAAACCAATTCAACACTGGTCGTTCATAACCGCATACGCTCCCAACTCCCCGCCTCTACCCGCGCCGGGCAAGCCCCGCCACTAACGCCCCATTTAGCGGCGGAGCTTGCTCCGCGCGTTATGCCCTCCACAGAGCTTCCACATCATGCCCACCTTCGAACACGAACGTCACAAACCCCCTCGCGAACTTACCCACCCGCGAGAACTCATCGTCGTCTGCGCTCCCATGCGGAGCAACATCAACCTCTCGCGCATCGCCCGCGCCGCCTCCTGCTGTGGCCTCACCCGCATGATCTGCTGCGGTCCTGCCAAGCTCGACCGCAAGATCGCCCGCGATGCGACCGAAACGATTCACATCGAAGGCCATCGCACGATCGGCCCGGTGCTCGAAAAGCTACGCGCCGACGGCTACCACCTCGTCGGCCTCGAACAAACCAGCAACTCCCAAGACCTGCACCATTACCAGTTCGAGCGACGCACCGCGCTCGTGATTGGCAACGAGCGTACTGGCCTTACCGACGACATTCTGAAAGTGCTTCACGCCGTCGTCGAGATTCCCGTATGGGGCCTGCCGTATAGCTATAACGTCGCCACGGCCACGGCCATGTGCCTCTACGAGTACTGCCGGCAATTCCCTACCGGGTAAAGTCGGTACCGTGGCACGGACTTGAGTCCGTGACTGCCTGTTCACCTTTAGTTTGCTTTCAACTCTCCTAGAGACGGACTAAAGTCCGTCCCACGATCTTGCCCGCCAATATCTTGCCAATGAGATCGGGCAGCTCATTGAACGTGATCTCGTCGGCGAGCGATTCGAGCTGATCGATGTTCCACGGCCCCGAAAGGTTCTTCCACATCTCCAGCCGCTCGCGCCGTGGGCACTGCGCCGAATCGATGCCAGCCAGCATCACGCCGCGCAAAATAAACGGATAGACCGTCATCGGAACATCCGCCCCCGCCACCAGTCCGCAAGCAGTCACGCATGCACGATGCTGCGTCGATCGTAAAATCGTAGCCAGCGGCACACCGCCCACGGTATCGACGGCCGCGGCCCAACGCGAGCCGAGTAGCGGACGGTTACTCTCATCGGTTACACCGCCGCGACTTAAGATCGTGCGAGCGCCGAGCTTGCGCAACCAATCGTGATGCTCTTCTTTACCAGTGACCGCTTCCACTTCGTAGCCGAGCTTTGCTAGAATCGCCACGGCGATTGATCCCACACCGCCAGTCGATCCAGTGACAACAACCGGCCCGCGCCCCGGCTCAATTCCGCGCCCAACGATCGCCGCGACGCACTGGGCCGCGGTGAAGCCGGCCGTGCCGTAAATCATCGCTTGCCGCAATGTGAGTCCACTGGGTAGCGGCACGACCCACTCCGCCGGCACCCGTACAAAACCGGCATAACCGCCCCATTGGCCAGCCCCGAGATCGTATCCCGTAACGATGACCTGATCGCCCGGTTTATAACTGGCCGAAGTGCTTGCCTCCACGACACCGGCACAGTCGATTCCCGGCACATGCGGCAACGTCCGCACCACGCCCGGATGACCTTGCGAGGCAAGCGCGTCTTTGTAGTTCAGCGACGAGTAGGCAACGCGGATCAGCACTTCGCCCGCAGGCAAATCAGCGACCGTCACTTGCTCCACCGCGGCCGAGACTTGTCCGTTCGCATCTTTGCGAGCCACAAACGCTGGAAAAGACGATCCGTCACTCATGGTCTCATTCGCCGCCGCTATGCTTAAGACATTTTCAATTCGATCGGCAGTTTATCGATCTTCGCCGCCAGAATGAAGTCGTTTTCAGAAAGGCCGCCGATCGCGTGGGTCCATAATTCGACCGACACATTGCGATACCCCTCGATATGCAAATCCGGATGATGCCCGTCGGCTTCCGCCAGCTCCGCACATTCATTGAAAAATCGCATCCCCGCCATGAAGTTTTTCACGACCCAATCCTTGCGAATCCGCTGGCCGTCGTGCGTCAGGCGCCAGCCGTCGAGTTGCCGGAGCTGTTCTTTCGCCTCCTCGGCCGAGTACGCCTCGACACCTCCTTCGCACGGCTTGCATTTTTTCTGCACAAGTTCGGTGGGAGATTGAACAGCCATCGCGATGTCCTCCATGGATACAGCGTACTTAGGAATGACTTATAAACAACTTCGGTAGAGGGATTCACCACGGAGACACGGAGGAAGCAAATTGGAAGTGTGGAATGGGGAGTGGGGAATGAAAACTCCTCATTCCCCACTCCCCATTCCCCACTCGAATTCTCCGTGCTCTCCGTGCTCTCCGTGGTTATTCTGAAAATGGGACGGTTATTGTTGAGTCGCCTCTTAATCGAGCAGCAGCGCGAGGTGCCTGAGGCAACGTCCCCAGTGTTTTCGGCGCTAGCGCAATTATTATCCGTTAATCCAATCAAGCGTCAAACTACAGCTACCATCCTGTCAGATGACAAATCGCCGCGACGATAAATCCACCGAAGATCACCACACATGCCGCCACAATCGCCACGCCCCGCGCAACGATAGTCGCCAACAGCGTCATCCCGACACAGCACAAAAGATAAACCTGCACTGCCGGGCTACTGAAATCTCCCAGCAACCACGCAACTAAAAACGCCGCACAAGCGATTCCCGTTGCCGCACGCCGGCCATATTTCACCGCGAGCGTCCGATGCCCTGCTGCGCGGTCCGCTTCATAATCGGCCGCGGTCGCCAGCGCATGAATTCCACACACGCACAGCGCCAACAAATAATACTTGAGCGGCATCGCCCGCGGATCTGCGTTCAGGCTGTACCCCATCACAAAAGGCAGCAGGAAATAACCGAACCCATTCGCGAGCGAATCGAGCGGCGGCCGTTCTTTGAGCCGTAGCGGCGGCACGGAATAAAGCCACGCCACGAGCAGCAGCGCGATCGTCGCCGCGATGTTGTCCCAATTACGAGTCAAGCAGGCGCCGAGCACAATCAACGGCGCCATCAGCATCGCCCCGCGAAAGACAAGCGGTCGATCCTCCGCACGGACCACGGCTCCCCACACCGCCCGCCGCCGCGACGACCGGCGGTCCGATTCGTAGTCGTGGATATCGTTTAACCCACACCCGACGAGGTTCATGGGAAACGTCAACAACAGCGCTTGGATCACCACCGCGGCATGGATCGTCGCGTGCGCCGAGTGCAGCCCGAGCGCGTAGACCAACGGCAAGATCGGCCAGACGATTGGCCGGCTGACTTGAATGAGAAAAATCAGTTTGGCGACCGATAGCGACAACGCGGCTCCCGCTCGGCGCATGTTTGCCGAATCGCCATCCATTTCCGCTGGCAGTCGCCCGGGCGTCAACCCGAGGTCTTATTCATCGACTGCTTGATCAGTCCGACGATCAGCGTGAGCAATCCGCCGCCAATGGCCGATGCGCCCGCGTTTCCGGCGATCTGCCCACCGGTGCCCGCGGCGTCACCCAAAATGCTCTGCAAAGCCGGAATCAGCGCCGCCAACTGGCCGCCGCCCACGCCGCCCACAACGCCCAGAACTGTCTTCAAGATTGCCGTCAGGTTGGCGTTTTTGAGCACTGAGCCGACAATGTTTCCACCCGCGGCGCCACCCAACAACTGAATAATCAAAGGTAAAAGGGCTCCCACGACATGCTCCTGTAAGAAAAGGAAAGGAAAAAGGGAACAGAAAAGACTACAGTTTTCTAATTTCTAGTTGCAGACGCTAGGGACGGCTCAAAAATAACGGCTCTATTTTTTTCAGAATAACCACAGAGGCACGGAGGACACGGAGAAGACAAAAGGAGAAAACACGAATCGCCGCTAATCTACGCTAATAATAAAAGATGAAGAGTTTGAAATGTCTTCTCTTCCTTATTAGTGAAAATTAGTGGTGATTAGTGTTCTTTAATTTCTTCTCCGTGTCCTCTGTGTCTCCGTGGTGCATCTCAAATATCGAAGTTACTTTTGAGCCGTCCCTTAGTATAGGCAGAGCGTCCAAGCTGTTCTACCGCAGTTGGCTATTCCTCATCCCCCCGCAGTTTGGCCAAAACGCTGTAATCCTCCAGCGTCGTCGTATCGCCAACCGTTTCCTTGCCGGCCGCGATGTCGCGCAACAACCGCCGCATGATCTTGCCGCTGCGGGTCTTCGGCAGCGCGCCAGTAAAGCGGATCTCGTCCGGTTGGGCCAGCGCCCCGATCTCGCGGCGAACGTGCTTCTTGAGCTCATCGCGCAGCGCATCGCTCGGTTCGCCGTAGCGCAACGTCACAAACACAGCGACGGCTTCGCCTTTGAGATCGTCTGGCCGACCCACCGCCGCTGCCTCGGCCACGTTCGGATGCGATACCAGCGCGCTCTCGATCTCAATCGTGCTCAGCCGATGGCCGGAAACATTCAGCACATCGTCGATCCGCCCCATGATCCAGTAGTAGCCATCGTTGTCGCATCGGGCATTGTCGCCGGCCAGGTATTTGCCTGGCACCTTGCTCCAATAGACTTCCTTGAATCGATCATCATCGCCCCAAATGCCGCGAAGCATCCCCGGCCAAGGATGCGTCATCACCAGCCAACCGCCCTGGTTCTTTCCCACTGGCTGGCCGCTCGGGTCCACGACCGCGGGAATCACGCCTGGCAGCGGCTTGGTGCAGCTTCCCGGCTTGGTCGCGATCGCGCCCGGCAGCGGGCTCATCATGATCCCCCCCGTTTCGGTTTGCCACCAGGTATCGACGATCGGGCAGCGCTCGCCGCCGATCATCCGGTGGTACCACATCCACGCTTCCGGATTGATTCCCTCGCCCACCGTGCCCAAGAGACGCAGGCTCGACAGGTCGTGCTTCGTCACATGGTGATCGCCCCACTTGATAAAGGCGCGAATCGCGGTCGGGGCCGTGTAGAAGATCGTGACCTTGTACTTCTCGATCAGTTCCCAGAACCGGCTTTCGTTCGGATGATTGGGGGCGCCCTCGTACATCAACACCGTCGCGCCCGCCGATAGCGGCCCATAGACGACGTAAGTGTGCCCGGTCACCCAGCCGATGTCGGCCGTACACCAATAAATGTCATCATCGCGATGATCGAACACCCACTGAAACGTCTTCTTCGAGTAGAGATTGTAGCCGGCCGTCGTGTGCTTGATCCCCTTCGGCTTACCAGTCGACCCGCTCGTGTACAAAATATATAGTGGGGCCTCGCTGTCGAGCGATGCGGCCGGGCAATCGGCCGAGGCCTTCTCCATTAGCTCATGCCACCACAGATCGCGCCCAGCTTGCATGTAGACATCGGCGCCACCGCTCGCCTCGGGGCCACTGGCTCCGCCAGCGCCTGCCCCGCGCTGAAACACAATACACTTCTCCACGGTAGGACTCTTTGCGAGCGCTTCATCCACCGTCTGCTTCAGCAGCAATGCCTTGCCGCGGCGCCAACCATAGTCGGCCGTGATCTGTAGCTTGGCCTCGGCATCGCGATTGCGATCGGCAATCGCTTCGGCCGAAAAACCAGCGAAGATCACCGAATGAATGGCGCCGATCCGCGCACAGGCCAGCATCGCGATCGCCAGCTCGGGCACCATCGGCATGTAGATCGAAACGCGGTCGCCCTCCTCGATGCCAAGCTGCTTGAGCACATTGGCAAACTTGCACACTTCGCGATGCAGATCCGAATAAGTCAGCTTGCGCGTATCGCCCGGCTCGCCTTCCCACAGAATCGCCGTGCGATTCCCCAAGCCATTTGCAATATTGCGATCGAGGCAGTTGTACGAAGCGTTCGTCTTGCCGCCGTCAAACCAATGGGCAAACGGCTCCTTCCAAACGAGCCCCTGGTCGAACGGCTCGAACCAATGCAACTCCTCGCGGGCAAGATCGGCCCAAAACTTGACCGGATCAGACGCAGCTTCGTCCCACAGCGATTCATATTCCTCGAGCGACTTGATCCGCGCCTCGGCCGCAAACGCCTTCGGCGGCGGGAAGAGCCTGTCCTCTTTCATTACCGTATCAATCTGACTGCTTTGTCCCGCTGCTTCCGCCATGCTCAAGTCCTCTCGTCCAACGCGATTGAGTGCCTAACGATGCCGATCGATTTTAATAGCCAACCCGCCTTTCGCCAACTTAATTTCCGCTCGTTTGGTTAAAGGCCATAACGCAGTCCACGAGCA
>CAZGMU010000152.1:0-1116 GCA_964526975.1 uncultured Planctomycetaceae bacterium | reverse complement strand
CGTTTGCGCTCGACGCAGGCCGATTGTATCAGTAATTCGGGCTGCCATCAGGAGAGGAGGGGAGCCAACTCACCTGCGAGCAAAACACAGCCGCAGCAGCGTAGACAACTTCCCAGCAGCCTCGCGGACGCTGATCTTCGATTGCCCCGTCCTTCGCTCGCGAAATGTGATCGGTAGCTCCACGAACCGCGCGTCCACGCGATCCAGATGCCACAAGATTTCTTCCAAGTAGGAGTACCCGCTCGAGCGAATGTTTTCTAGCCCGATTCGCTGTAGCGCGTCCATCCGGTAAACGCGAAAGGCTCCGCTCATATCATGGGCCGGTAAGCGGAGCAGCAACTGGCTCAACCAGTTCACGCCGCGGCTCATCACGCGCCGCCCCACTGGCCAACCCTCGATCGCGCCCCCAGAGCAATAGCGCGAACCGATCACAACGTCAGCCCCTGCGATCGCCTCGAGCATCGCGGGCAGATACTGCGGGGCATGACTCCAATCCGCATCCATCGTGACCAACACTTCATACCCGTTTTCCGCCGCGAAGCGCATCGCCGCCAGTGTCGCCGACCCCAATCCTTGTTTCCCCGGCCGATGCAAACACTTTAACCGTGAATCAACTTTCGCACGCTCGTTACACCACTGTCCGGTGCCATCTGGTGAGTTGTCATCCACGACCAATACATCCGCATCGGGCAGCGCGTCACGAATCGCTTCGACCAGGTCCGGCAGATTGCCAATCTCGTTGTAGGTCGCTAATGCGACGAGCGTGCGAGGGTGTGGCATTGGATATTTACCAGCGAGAAGGCACAAATCGAATCTACAGGCTTGTCAATCTGCTTTTACGAACGAGGATTCATGTTCCGCACCGAAGTGGGCGTCCCTGGTGATTACTCAGATATACCAGGTAGGAATAGTCTCACGCAAAGGCGCTAAAACGCCAAGCAAGAATGGATGGAACCACAAAGACACGAAGGGCACGAATGAATTTCTCTCCTCTACGCATGCCCAATGAGGCTTAATTCCGCAATCAGAATCGCTAAAGTGGCCTAAAGTGGGATATTGTATATTTGTTGTGGTTATCTAGTTGACTCCACCTACCGCAACATCTAGTATTTGGGC
>CAZGMU010000151.1:10352-10591 GCA_964526975.1 uncultured Planctomycetaceae bacterium | reverse complement strand
CCGTTTCTGGTCGTCGGCGCCATTGCCGGCGGTTGAATCGCCGATCCCCAGCGAGCGTCACCAGTTTACCACTGTCTGCGTAAGGAAACACGCCCAGCGCACTCCAGGAAATCCCTTGGCCGCCGACAACCTCTACCTTGCGGCTCTCCCCGGATTGCACCAGAATAATTGTCGAAAACTACACGCAAACCACCGGAGACACCGCCATGGACACCGAATCGGCCATCACCCGCGATCGC
>CAZGMU010000151.1:1269-10342 GCA_964526975.1 uncultured Planctomycetaceae bacterium | reverse complement strand
CCGTTGATTTGTCGCTTCTCGTGCTCCGCGTCGTGGTAGGCGTCATTTTCATGGGACACGGTGCCCAAAAACTGTTCGGCGCCTTCGACGGCATGGGCCTCGCCAAAACCGTCGAAATGATGGGCGGCGGCGCGATCCCGTATTTAGTGGCAATCGGCGAATTCTTCGGCGGCGTCGGCCTCGTCTTTGGTTTTCTTACGCGGTTTTCCGCCGTGGCAAATATCGTCATTATGATCGGCGCGATCGTGCAAGTGCATGGAGCGAACGGATTCTTCTTGGCCAATAAAGGCTACGAATACAACCTCGCTCTGATCGGCCTGCTGCTTCCTCTGTTTCTCTGCGGGCCAGGCAGGTTCTCGATTGGGCAATTCTTCCTACCAAAGTCATCTCGCACCGGCAAACCAATCATCGTGCTTGATTAGCAGCGGCCTCGAAACCGCTGCTCCTCTTTCGACCGTGGGGCAGACATTCCTATCTGCCTCTGGCTAGAATCTTGGCATCCAGCAATTCTGCCCCACAGTTCGAAAGCGCTCCACCATGCCCTGGTACACGATCTCCAGCCCTACGGGCGTCCTCGCCATCCTCAGCAGCGTCAGCGCGTTCTTCTTCTGGTTGGAAAAACGCACGCAGTGGAAGTTCTTTCAGTTCGTTCCGCCGCTGATCTTCATCTATCTCGTGCCGATGATCTTCTCGAACGTTGGCATTCTGCCGGCCGATTCACCGGTCTACGGATTGATGACGTCGATCTTGCTCCCCATGCTGCTCGTCCTCTTGCTGCTCAAGTTGAACATCCGCGGCGCGGTCAGCACGCTTGGCCCCGGCCTCGGCGTCATGCTCTTTGGATCGCTGGGAGTCATCGTTGGAGCCCCCATCGGCCTCTTGGCCGTCAAACACTGGCTGGGTCCTGATGCCTGGAAAGCCTTCGGCGCTCTTTCTGGAAGCTGGGTCGGCGGATCGGCCAACCTGATTGCCGTCAAGCAGATGCTGAACGCATCCGGCACCGAATATGGCCTGGCGGTTCTCGCCGATTCGCTGGTCACCTACGGTGTGTGGTTGCCGATTCTACTCGCCTCGAAAAAATACGCGGCGCCCTTTGCTCGATTGTCTGGCGCGAAGGCCGACAATCCTGCCGAGGAGATCGATGAAGAAGATGTCGTCGAAACGAACGCGCCAGCGCCGACCACGCGCGACCTCATCTATTTGATTTGTATTGCGCTCGTCGCCACGTGGTTCGCCGATGTGGCCGCCCATTGGGTTCAAGCGCATACGTCCGTCTGGACGACGCCGGTGGCGACCGACGGCGCCGTGGCCAAATCCTACGTTTCCACCGACACTTGGCGCATTCTGCTGATCACCACCATCGGCATTGGCCTTTCGTTCACGCCCCTTCAGCGAATCGCCGGCAGCCACGAGCTGGCGATGGCCTTTCTGTATTTGTTCGTTGCCGAGATCGGAGCGACGGCACAACTGGGCGGCATCGCGTCGCAAGCCGCGCCGTTTCTCATCGGCACGATCATCTGGATATTCATCCACGGCTTCTTCTGCCTGCTGGGGGCCGTGCTGTTTCACACGGATATTCACACCGCCGCCATCGCCAGCGCCGCCAACGTCGGTGGCGCCGCCACCGCGACGATTGTCGCCTCGTATCACAAACAAAGCCTGGTGCCGGCTGCAATTCTGATGGCCCTCATCGGCTACGCCATCGGCAACTATACGGGCCTCCTCACGGCCATGATTTGCCACTACGTCTCCTAAGCATGCCGTCGCCGAATTCGCCAGAATTCGGAGCGTTGCCGTGTTTTACTGAGCCGAAACGGCTCGGCTATATAGCCCAGCCGTCTCGGCTGGGAAGCATTCGGCTAAGTGAGCCTCGCCAGTAACCGGTCCACGGGCACGGTGGCAAACGTGCTCGCGTAATCCGACATCGCGTAGGGAATGATGAGCTGCCCGTTGTGAATAACGCTGCCGCAACTGTAAACCACATTCGGCACATACCCTTCACGCTCGTTTTCATTCGGCACAAGCAGCGGTTCGCGCAATCGACCAATAACCTGCGTGGGATCTTCCAGATCGAGTAAGAATGCGCCCATCGAGTACTTCCGCATCGGCCCGACACCATGCGTCAACAGCAGCCACCCCGCCTCGGTTTCGATCGGCGAGCCGCAGTTGCCCAATTGCACATACTCCCACGGATACGTCGGCTTGGCGATCAGCTCCTTCGTGTACCAGAAGTGGAGCATATCGGAATACATGATGTACACGTTCTCGCCATCCTGCCGCGAGATCATCGCGTAGTGTCCGTTGATCCTGCGCGGAAACAGCGCCAGTCCTTTGTTGCGAATCTCGGGGCCGTTGAGCGTGCTGATCCGGAACCGCAGGAAGTCCTTCGTCTCGAGCAATTCGGGCAGCGTGACTCGCCCATCGAACGCCGTGTGCGTAGCGTAATATCGCATCGAGCCATCGTCTTCGACAAACTGCACAAACCGCGAGTCTTCGATTCCGTTGGTTTGTGACGGCGAGTAAGGAAAGATAGCCCGCTCGGCCAGGCTTTGCTCCGGCGAGAACTTGAACTCGTAGTTCGATTTCGCGAGCGCTGTAATCGCGTTGGCCACGGTGTCGAATTCGCTTGCGCGCATCCGCTGCTTGCGCCGCACCGTGCTCACCGCGACCTGAATTTCGTCGAACGTGAAGCTATCATCCACGAATGACATTACCTGCTCGACAAAACCATTAGCGAATCCCAGTTCGATCAGCTTCTGTTGGAAAAGGCCTTTTTCGTACTCCGCATTGGGTTCCATGTCTGGAGTCGTCACGAAACGCGGCGTGGGATCGAGCACGATCTTGCAATCGACATCCACCACGCCCGATCGAAACGTGACCGACGATACGTGTCCCTCGCCCGTGGCGCGCAGGCTGAGGATAAATCGTTTCGAGTCAACCGGCAGATTGGCTTGATTCGGGTGCCACACCATCGACGGATTGAACAATGCCGCCGATTCTAACGCGTATTCCTGTGTGAAATATGCTCCGATCAAGAGCTGCCGATTCTCGCTTACAGGCGCATCGGTCAGCAGAAACTGCCGCGCGTATTCGAAGCGGTGCTGGATGAACTGCCGCGCTTTCTGATGTCGGCCATGAAACTCCGTGAACAACTCGCCCAAGAGTCGATCCACCTCCGCTTCCGAAAGAGACATCACTCGGGCCACGATTCGGAACGCCCGCTGCGAATCGGCAAACTCGAAAGGCCGCACCAGCACACGGGCATTGTTCGGTTTGATCAGAATATCGGTTCGCTTTAGCTCCATCCATTTCTCCGGGTACTAAATCACTGCCTGCCTGTTGCGAAAAGCCGTCAGCGAGTTTTCCAACAGCTGCATTTCCGCGAGTGCCAACAAGTAGGCCAACGTCGACTCGGCTCCTTGATTCTGATTCACCCGGTCCGCGTGCAGCCCATCGCAACAGGCCCCGGAGCTGGCGTCGCAAATCGGCATTCCCAAATCATTGCGCCCCGTAAACCATTCGAAGGCTAATTGCGCCTGATCGAGCCAGTAGGGATCATTCGTAGCGCGATACGCCTCGATCGCTGCCGACACCATCGACTGCGCTTCCAGCGGTTGCTGATCGAATTGAGCCTGGGTCTCCCCCCGTGGATAAAACCCCTCGGAGCCGATCGGCCGAAAATGTCCCTCGGGCGCGCGCTGAATATCGGCCAGCCAGCGCAGCGTTTGCAGGCCGATCTCCATTGCTTGCGTGTTGCTCGTCCAGCGCCCGCTGAGGATCAGCGCGTGCGACAACTTCGCATTGTCGTAGGCCACGATCTGCTCGAACCACGGCCAATCGGCGCTCGCATTTTGCTGATACAGCTCAACAAGCCGGGCCGTGAATACGTCGCGATGCTGGTTCATCAAGCGGTCGCCGCTCATTCGCCGCAGGTACTCGTGGATTCCGATGAGTGCAAACGCCCAGGCGCGTGGCGAATTCGTTTGAGCCACTGCGTTTACCGCCGGCTCGAGTAGTTGCGCCGCCCAGGAATGAAAAGCTCGCCGCCGCGTGCGCCCGATACACGCTCCCACGGCCCAAGCCGCTCGACCGACCGAGTCATCCGAGCCGACTGCTTCGAGCCATTGCCGGTCGAAGCTCAAAAAGTTTCGAAACGAGCCACCCGCGGCGTCAAACGCAAAGTTTAAAAACGCGGCGTACGTCGTCGCCGCTCGATGAATTTCGAACGAGTCGTCGCCAAGCTCTTCCAACAAAACGGTAAGCACCAAAGCGCGGGCATTGTCATCCAAACAATATCCCTCGTGGAAATTTGGAATCGAATACGTCGCATGCTGGATCATCCCCGTCGAATCGGTCATCTGCCAAAGGTGATGCAGGCGCAACTCGGGCAGTTGAATCGGCTCTTCATCCAGTGTGCGCACTGCTCGCGACTTGGCCAGCGCCAGCGGGCGCCCCAACCGAGCTTGCTGAAACGAATCCATATAGAGTTGAGCCACGTGGCTCCAAATCATCTCGCGGCCCATGAGATAAGCCCGTTTGCGCATTGCATTGCGCTTTTGATCGTCCTGCCATAAGTCGACCACGGCGCCGGCAATTGCATCGGAATCACCAAACGGAACCAACACTCCGCGATCATCCGCCAGCAGCTCCTCGGCATGCCAATAGGGCGTGGAAATTACGGCCTTTCCGCAGCCAAACGAGTAGGCCAGTGTTCCCGACACCGCCTGGGCCGGGTTCAAATAGGGCGTGATATAAATATCAGCCGCCCCGATGAAGTCGGTTAGTTCGCGCAGTTCGACGAACCGGTTGTAGAAGATCACGTGCTTCTTAATGTTGAGCCGCTGCGCCAGTCGCTCCAGGCTGAGCCGATATGTCTCTCCTTGATCGCGTATCAGGTTCGGATGCGTCGCGCCCAAAATAATGTAAACAAATTCCGGCGACTGGGCGATGATCTTCGGCATCGCGTTGAGAACGTTCTCGATCCCTTTATTCGGCGACAACAGGCCAAACGTCAACGCCACGAACTTGCCTTCCACATCGAACTGGTCCTTGAAAAAACTCGAATCCACAAACGGCATGTCTGGAATGCCGTGCAGGATGAGATCGATTTTCTCTGGCAACACGCCATAGATTTCGATCAAAAAATTGCGGCTCCGTTCCGACATCACCACCACGCGGCTCGACAACTCGCACAGCTTTTGCATCACGCGCAGTTGATCTTCGTTCGGCTGTTGCAGCACCGTGTGAAGCGTGCTGACGATCGGCACGCGCAGATCGCGCATCATTGCCAACACATGCCCGCCTGCGGCGCCGCCATAGATACCGTACTCATGCTGCAAACTAACGACGTCAACGTTGGCAAAATTCAAGTAGTCGGCCGCCCGACGATACGAGGCCAACTCCTGCTCCTGAATTTCGAAGCGAACTTCCGTCGGATACTCGTATCCCTTCTCGATGTCATCAACGGGCACGACAAGGCATTCGACGTCGGGATACTGGTCCGCCACCGCGTGGCGAAGATCGTGGGTAAACGTGGCAATGCCACACTTGCGCGGCAAGTAGTCGGCCACAAAGGCGATCTTATGAATGTCAACGCTACTGGACATAAGCGATTCCCGGAGCCAACTGCAAAGCGCTCATCACATCGCGTCGCAAAACTTCAGCCATTGCACAATACTTGTCCGAAGCTCCGTAATAAACCAGCAATCGATCCTCTTCTTCCACCACACCGGTAGGAAACACGACCTCCGCGACAAATCCTTCTTTCTCGAACTCCATTTGCGGCGCCAAAACCGGCTGATGGCTCGCACGCAGCACCTTCCCGGGATCCTCTTTTGCTAGCAGCATCGCCCCGCCGCAGTATGCCCCGACCTCGCCCACTTTCTCCGGTCGCTGGTTGCCATGATAAATCTCCAGCCATCCCTCCGGCACTGCCAGAGGCGGAGCTCCCGCGCCCACGCGGCCATCTTCCCAATCGCCGCTGCCCCCAAACAAATAACGATGCGATCCCCAATGCACCAGGTCGGGCGACCGAGCGATCCACATCTCCGGCCGACAAAACGGCATATCCCCCAACGGCCGGTGCAACGCAACGTACTGACCATCGACCTTCTCCGGCAGCAGCACCACGTCTTTGTTTTCTGGGCAGAAAATGATTCCATGACGCTCAAACGTCTGGAAGTCGGTCGTCGAAGCCAGCGCCGTGGCCGGGCCGTGGCGCGACACCGCAACATAGGTAATGTAATACCGCCCATCGATCGGCGTAATCCGCGGATCTTCCAGGCCAAACTCCTCCATTTCGTTGGCCGGCAAAAACGACGGCCCCTCCACGCCGCCGATCGTTCGGCCGTCGGTACTGCGAAACACTCGCAGGTGTGAAATGAACGTCAGCCGAACCAACCCCGTGTGCCGATGCGTCATCACGCGCGGATCGGTCGCGGTCAGATGTTCGTTCTCGACCCAATCGACGACATAGCCCCGATCAGGCGACCAACGCGGATGAGCCGTCCAACCACGTCGCTGTTCGCGTGGCCGCTCGGCAATTCGCGCAAGCACAATCGTCTCGTCACCAATTCGGGTAACTCCTGGATTGAACACACCAATCACTTCCCAATCAGGATGACTGGGGCGAACATCCTCGGGCCGAATCAACAAATGTGTGGCAAGACGTTGGATCATTGCTAAGTGAACATAAAATAACCCAGTGCTTAGGGACGATTCAACAATAACTTCTCCATTTCCAGAATAACCACGGAGGCACAAAGGACACAGAGAAGAAATATAGGAGGCAAGAACACTGATCTTCGCTAATTTTCACTAATGACGAAAAGACTATTTCGTCTTTTCCTGTGTTCTGATAGCTATCGTCGATTAGTATTCTGTGTTTTCTCCTTTTGTTTTCTCCGTGTCCTCTATGTCTCCGTGGTTAATCCCATCTGCCGAAGTTATTTTTGAGCCACTCCTTAGCGGCGACGCCCACGTTGTACCTTCTGTCACCCAACTCAGCCTCTACCATACCTCTCTCGTACCTCATCCCCGCGCTAGCCGATCGGCCGCACAAGCGACCGCCACCGAATCGCGCCCATTCCGCTCGGTAATCTTTCGCACATGCCCACGATCCCGAATCCACGCCAACTGGTCCGCCATCATTCCGCGCAGCAACTCGCAATATAACGGGGACTTTTCACGCCCCTCACCCCAATACAAATTGAACTGCTGATAAACATCGTACTCACGACCATGCCCGGCACACTTCCGCTCTTTCGTGCCGTAAGCGGCCAGCACATCCAGTCGCGCGCCGGGAAACAGTTCGCACAAAGTCCGTGTCGATGCCTCATCGGCAATCGCATGAATGCGCGCATACGTCGGCACCCAACCATATAGCGTCAGGTCGCCCCGCTCGAATACGAGCCGCAACTCCTGCCGATCCATGCGCCCCGTCTGCTGAAAGCCATGATAAAAGTTGACGTGTATACCGTCGCCATACCGTACCGTGCATTGAACCTGATCTTCCATGCAAGTTCCAGGACGACGACTTACTTGAGCGGCCACCACTTCGCCCTCGCCTAACCATCCAGCGAACAGATCGAAAAAATGCACTCCATGCTCAACAAAAATCCCGCCGCTCTTCGCAGTGTCCCAAAACCAATGCTCAGGCGGCAGATTTTCATCCGAGGCGTAATTCTCGAAGTACCCATGCAAAAACTCTCCGAGCGGCTGCTCTTGAACCAGGCGGCCAACCATGTCGAAGAGTGGATTGTAACGCTGCATCAGGTTGGCAACGAGCAAGCGGTCTCGTTGCCGCGCGATCGCGATCAGTTCGTCCGCTTGCTCGACCGTCAGCGCTAGCGGCTTTTCGCAGATTACATGCTTGCCTGCGGCAAGAGCCTGCTTCGCCTGCTCGTAGTGCAGAAAAGGCGGAGTCGAAATATAAACCAGATCAACGGCAGACGACGCGACAAGCTTGTCGACATCGATCACGGCCTCCAATCCAAACCGGCGTGCCGCCGCTTCTGCTGCCGGTCGCGCGGTCCCGGCCATCCCCGCCAGCCGAACGCCGGGTATTTGCACAAATTGCTGCAAGGCGAACAAGCCAAATCCGCCGCAGCCGATTACTCCCAGTCCAATCGCAGGTTCCATGCGATCAGTGTACGCGCAAGTGCCGTGCCTGTCTGCCGACGTTGCGCCAATGATCGTAAAAGAACGTGAAAACGTGCTGCGAATTGTCCAGAAGAGGCTGAAGAAAAGCCACTATTCCGCATGCGGAACGCGACGATTTCGCGCGGTCGGTTTTTTACGTCCCCGTCGACTCCCCAGTCGGTTCGCCCCAACCAATGCACCCGTTAAAGTCGTGGCGCCAATCAGTGCCACCGCCTTATGAGACGGTGTCTGTTCGCGCTCGCCCGGCAAGCTTTCGTTCCGCTTCGCGTCGGACGCGGCTGCGCTATTTATGCTTGTCCGTGGAGCGGACTCGATGTGCGGAGCTTCGCCTACCGCGACATCCATTGCCTGGAACATCCCGACCGCCACTTCCATCTTGGCAGGCTTAGCCATTGCTAGCCGCTTTAGGTCCGCAGGCGAAGCCGCAAAAACATTGGCGTTCGCATCCCCCGTCGCTTGCAAAAGCACCATCCCGCCATCAATCTCCCCGCCTAGCAGGCCATCGGACGCGGATTCCATATTCATGTCGAGCGGAATCTCGATATCCGTCACGCTCGGCAGCAACAAGTCGAGATCATGCAAATCTTGCAGCACCGCATCCACCGCATCAAGCTCGCGCAACACGGCCTCTTGCCCATCGACAATCTCATCCACCATAGATTCATCAGCCGAACGTAGGAGCCCGCTCGATTCATCAGACGTTGTCAAATCGCCAGTGATTCCATTCGTGCTCACCCGGTCATAGGCGCTCGCGCCATTTACCTGAAACAGTTGCGATGAGAGTTCTTGAAACACTACCTCACGGGCAATAGCCGTCAATGCAACAACCGAGCCAGCATCTTTGGTCACGATCTGCGGCGCGGTCGACGATTCCGATTGCATCGCGCTGCTCGCAGCCAATTGCGCCGCCGCG
>CAZGMU010000151.1:874-1259 GCA_964526975.1 uncultured Planctomycetaceae bacterium | reverse complement strand
ATCGAGATGCAGCGGCGGAAGAGGCTGATTTTGCGATCCCTGGTTTAACGCATCGATCGCGCCATAAGCGTCGCCGCTCAAGCTAACCGGCGGCACACCAACCTTCAGCGCCGACGAGCGCGGCGGCGGCCCTTCTTCCACGCCTGTCGTCGTATCCATCGTGGAATTAGGCGCGAACAGTGACACAAGGGAATTCGAATTAAAGTGCTCCCAGAAGACGGTCGCTGGTCCGGGGTCGGCATAGTTCTTTGAGGCCGTCGGAGAGTTATTCGAATCGGCATGCATCGATGGGGGCGGCGGCGCCTGCCAGGCAACCGCTTGCATCGGCGCCGCTAGCGGGAGACCGGCCCGCATTGGCGGGTGATCGCTCCATTCATGCGTCGCG
>CAZGMU010000151.1:0-864 GCA_964526975.1 uncultured Planctomycetaceae bacterium | reverse complement strand
ATTTCAGCAGCATTGGCATAGACTCGCGTATCGTCAAAGCCCTGGGAAACTCGCTGCGACGCGGCAATCATCGGCTCGTCGAATCGTGGTGGCGAAGAGCTATAAGGCTCAACGTATGACATGCCATGTGCGGAATTCCCGTACGACGCCGACAACATCGTCCGCTCTTCGAGTCGCTCCAACTGACCGCGCACTCTCGATCCGTCCCTCTGCTCGCCAGGGCGGGGAGTATGCCGCTTCGATTTGTTTCGACGCTGAAAGAACATATGACCAAAACGACTAATTAATCGCTATTCGGCCGCGTGCTGCGTGGTTGCTGGTTGTATTCTTCGTGCCGGTTCATTCGCTAACTTCTGAAACTCTTTCGTTCCTGCCAGACCGGCCAGTGATTTGTCGCGTAGTTTCTCGCCAGGCAGACCAGCTCCTAAAGCCTCGCGTAACGTGGCAACCGCTTCCTGCAGGCACGCCGCGCGCTGCGGCTCAGCCACGTTCGCCGCCTGCATCTTCCTATAAATCTCGGCGAATTGCTGCGCCACTGCATATAGCCGATTCGCTTTGCCCAGCCACAATTGCCGTCGCTCAATGGCCGCCTGCATCGCCGCGTCGAGCTTCGACTGCTTCTCGAAATTACCGGCGCTGTTGACGTAGTGCTGGCTAATGAGCGCCCGATATCGCTCGTTTTTCGGAGCTGCCTTCAGCGCCTGGCGCTGCTGTTCGATTGCTCGTTGATAAGCTTTCTCCGCATCCGCCAAGTGATTCTGCTCATCTAGCAGCATGCCCAGGTTGTTCCAAACGCTTCCCAGGTTGCTGCGCGTTTCCACATCGGCCGGCTGCGCTGCCAACAACGATTCTTGCAACTTGGCC
>CAZGMU010000150.1:6743-10593 GCA_964526975.1 uncultured Planctomycetaceae bacterium | reverse complement strand
AGACACGGAGGACACAGAGAAGACAGAATATAGAGAGAGAAGAACACGAATCGCCACGAATCTACGCGAATCAATCAGAATCATGAAGGAGGCAAAAATAGTCTCCTTCTTGGATGGTTGATATTAGCGGGGATCAGTGAAGATTGGTGGTCCTATCCTCCTTAATGCGGCTGACAAATTGAACCGCCAAGCCGCAAAGTACGCCAAGGAAGACAGAAATCAGCAGTGAATTGCTTGGCGTCCTTGGTGTTCTCGGCGGTTTCATTCATTGTTGTTAGATGCTCTTCGCTTTCTTCTCCGTGCCCTCTGTGTCTCTGTGGTTATTCTGAATAGGGGGAAGTTATTCTTGAGGCGTTCCTTAGGGAACTGTGCCAGGAATAGAATTCCAGGAGCTGGGTGCTACAGTGCTGTGCTCGCAGGTTGTGTGGTGACGGCTGCGCGGTGGAACAAGAGCGCGGAGACCAGGAACATGGCAACGAAAACCGTGTTGAGAGGGAGCCGCAAGTAGGTTCAACGCTGGGCACGCGGCGCGGCTTGCTGGCTTTGGCAGATAGGAATGTCTGCCCCCACGGGGTTTTGAAATGGCGGGTGGTTGTCCGGGAATTCCAGGTGGCACGCCCTGACGCTTTGGGAAGGGCGTGGTTTGCCAAACTGCACAGTTCCACGCCCTTCGAAGACTCAGGGCGTGCCACCCTTACGTTTGAATTCCCGGACACCCTCAGTTAGCTGGTGGCTAATTTTTCGCGAGTGGGCCAAAAGTCGGCGAGTTTGGCGAGTGGTGCGGTGAGGTATTGGCCGGCGGTTAGGTGGACGCTTTTGCCGCTGTGCTCGGAGACGATTTGCTCAACACGCTTTTGGTTGAGCTCGTCTTTGGGAACGTGCATTTCGACGAACGGCTGGTTGTCTTCCGGGGGTGTTGCGCTGCCGTAATTTTCTGGAGGGAGATAGATGGCGCCTGTGGAGAAGTCGACGGCGAAGGCGATGACGCCGGGGATGAAGAAGAGAATCAGGCCAAGGCCGTCGAGGGCGACGATCGACCAATCGAGGCGGCCACCGGTGGGTTGGTTGCGGCGATCGGGGTGGAGGATCATGCCGCAGCCGGCGAGCGGGGCAAGTAGAACGGCGAGGGCCGCGCGAATGAAACTACGTCTTGAGGAAGTAATCTTCATTGCGATGTCCTCGTCGTGCGAGTGAGAATGCCGTTGGTGGATAAGTGGCGCCGCGGCGAATGCCGGAAGCGATCGATGAGCGACGGGCTTCTATCGAATTCCACAGGTATCAACAAGGCGAGTCGGATGGCGAGATGCTATCAGACGCGAGAATCGCCATGACATTCGGCTGCTGGCAACGCAGTCAAAGTTGGTTGGATCGGACGGCGGGGGTGACTTCCATTGTTTGAGTGGTGAAATGCGAGATCTCGCGGGGGGACGGTTTGTCGACCCAAGATGGGTCGGCTATGTGGTGGAGGTGCTGGAATGCGCTTGAAGTGTGTTTTGCTCGCGATTCTGAACCCTCAACGATGAGGCTTTGTCCTGATATACTCGAATTCATGGACAAGCCCGCGAAATTAGCTCTTGAAGATGGCACCGTTTACACGGGGACCTCGATTGGCGCCGATGGTGAAGTCGACGGCGAGGTGTGTTTCAATACGTCGATGACTGGGTATCAGGAAATTCTCACGGACCCCAGTTATCGCGGCCAGATCGTGACGATGACGTATCCGCAGATCGGCAACTACGGCGTGAACGCCGAGGATGTCGAAAGCCCGCGGCCACATTTGGCTGGGTTCGTCGTTCGCGAGCATAGCCGCGCGCAAAGCAACTTTCGCTGCGAGCAGAGCCTGAGCGAGTACCTGAAGCAATCGGGCATCGTGGCGATCGAATCGATCGATACACGGGCGCTAGTGCGCCGGTTGCGATCGCGGGGCGCGATGAAAGGGGTTTTGTCGACGACAGACATGGACGATGCGAGCCTCGTGGCCAAGGCAAAGGCGAGCCCGGGGCTGGTTGGGCGCGACTTGGTGCGTGAAGTGGTTCCCGCTGGAGCGGTCGAGTGGCAGCAGCCGTTGAGTGAGTGGACGCATCTGAAGAAGCAGGGAGCGGGGAGCAGGGAGCGGGGAGGGTGTCAGAATCAATTCCCTGACACCTCCGCGAAGCGGCACGTCGTTGCTCTTGATTACGGCATGAAGTGGAACATTCCGCGGCATCTGGTGGATTTGGGGTGCCGGGTGACGATTCTGCCGGGGACCGCGACGACTGAAGAAGTTTTGGAGCTCGAGCCGGATGGTGTGTTTCTCTCGAACGGGCCGGGCGATCCGGAGCCGCTGGAGTATGCGATCAAGACGATTCGCGGGCTGTTGGGCAAGAAGCCGATCTTCGGTATCTGCCTGGGGCACCAGCTACTTGGGCTGGCATGTGGGGCGAAGACGTTCAAATTGAAGTTTGGGCACCGGGGCGGGAATCATCCGGTGCAAAATTTGGAAACCGGGGCGGTCGAGATCACGTCGCAAAACCACGGCTTCGCGGTGGCGGAAGACTCGCTGCCGAAATTCGTGCAAGTGACGCACCGCAGCCTGAACGACAATACGGTCGAGGGCATTACGCACCTCGACGTGCCGGCGTACAGCGTGCAGTATCACCCCGAGGCCTCGGCCGGGCCGCACGATAGTCACTATTTGTTCCGGCGGTTTCTGGAGTCGATGGAATATGCCGGGGCGAGCACCTGATCGTCACCAGGCTTTATCGGCAAGTAGTGAGATAATTTCGATGGCCGCAAACACCTTGTGCGGTGGGTGATTCGGTTCGTAGCGGAGCGTTTTCCAGACGGTCTGCGCGTGGCGCACGTATTGTTGCCGTGATTCTTCGAGCGCGGGCTCGCCCAGCTCTTCGCGGGTTTGGTTCCAGGCATCGGCGGCGCAGTCGAGCGCAACCGGATCACCGTCGATCGCGGCGAACATCAAATCGTCGAGCCATTCGAGGCGCGCGATCGGATCGAGTTCGTCGTCGCCGCTGCACGACTTCGGCGGATGGGACCAGGCAAAGCTCTTGAGAGTATGCATCGCGGGAGGCAACGGCACCTCGTGAAGCGCCCCCGGTTGATAGTGTTCACAGTGGTGGGGAGACATTCGGAGCTCCAGAAAAAATGGGGGCTATCGTGATCGGCTGCACAGGCGGCTAACAACACTCGGGTTGTTCCAGTTTTCATCGAGTTCGGCCATCAACCAGCCGAACGGCTCGATGATGCCGCGGGGCTCGATGCGCAGCGGCACTTGTTGTCGTCGGCCTCCGCTTTCGCGCAGGGCGGTGGCGCCGGCGACCGAGCACGCGAACACTTCGTGGCGTGGAAAGCGCTCGCGGCAATCGTTCCACAGCGCGGCGGCATGGGCCTCGGCAAATTCGTGTGGATTCTCATGCAGTCCCTCGCACTTGTCGGCCTTGGTGAGGACCAGCGCCAGCGGTCGCCGCTCGGGGCTGCGGCCACGCCAGGAATAGGAGTGGTCTTCGCGCAGGTCGCCGATCAATGAAAGCAGTTTGAGCGCGACGAAGTCTTGCGAGTGGTCTCCTGCTTGCAACTGCTCCGCGTCGGCCAGCACGATGACGCCCGCCGCCTTGGTCAGCAGCGAGCGCAGCGCCGGATAGCGATTGGCTCGCTCGGTTTCGACGACGAGCGATTCGCCCGATACATCGGGGACGACCAGCTCTAACGGGCGGCGCCGACGCCGACAGTTGAATTGACAATGAACCCAGTGCCAATGTTCGGGAGTGGTCACGGTTTTTTCGGGGAACCAGCCGGTGGCAAGGGCCGTGGTCGTGGCTTGCTGCAGCGAAATGGACATGGGCCCGCGGGCGGT
>CAZGMU010000150.1:0-6733 GCA_964526975.1 uncultured Planctomycetaceae bacterium | reverse complement strand
GAGTGAGCATATCCATCAGCAGGCCGAGGTAGACTGTCTTGCCAGCGCCACTAGCGCCGATAACTGCAATCAACTGGGGCTTGCGGCGGGATGATTGCGAGTTGTGCGCGAGCGACATTGGAGCCGAGCAGTTGCGACAACGGGCTGCCGAGACGCAGTTCTCATGATCGCAGACGAGGCAAGCGATGGGCGCTGCGTGCTCCGCGAGGAGGTACGTCTCCAGCGGCATTTGGGCGAGGTGAGTCATGGCGGGAGAAGCTAAGAAGTCAGAAGTGCGAAGGAAGAAGGAAACAAAGAGGGACAGGGATCGAACTGGCTAGTGTGTTGCTAGTTCGAGTTCGACGCCCGCTTCTTGTGGTTCTTGTGCAGCCGGTTGTTGTTCTGGTTCTTTTGTGGCGGCGGGTGCTTCGAGGTCGCTGAGGGGGATGGCGAGGCGGAAGCCGATGTTGCGGCGGCGGGCGAGGGCTTGCTCGCCGCTTTGGAAGTGGCAGGTGGCCTGGTTCTCGAAATAGGTGTCGAAGGCGCCGCCGCGGACGCTCATAACCGATTCCGATACGTGCAGAGTCGGGTCAGCCGCGTCCGCCAGCGGCGTAGCCGTCCATTCCCAGACATTGCCGATGAGCTGGTGAATGCCGCCCACGCTGGTGCCGCCGGGGAACTCGTCCACCGGCACCGGGGCGTTGTGACCCGAACCATACAAATGAGCACGACGAACATCGAACGATTCGCCCCAGGGATAACGCCGCTGAGCGATTCGGCCTGGTGCCGACTCGACCGGCCAGGCGGCCGCCTTGGTCCACTCGCCGTCGCTTGGCAGTTGCTTACCAACCCAACGGGCATAGGCCCAGGCCTCGAACCAACTCACGCCGACGACGGGTAAATGCGGATCGTCGGCCGAATACTGGCCATCGGCCCAGAAGCGCGGTCCTGGCGTGCCGGTTTGATCTACGAAGTCGAGCAAAGCGGGCAGGGCTTCTTCGTGCCAGAACTCGAGTTGTTCATAGCCGCCCGCGTCGACGAACTTCTGGTACTCGGCATTGGTCACGCAAAAGCGGTCGAGATAGATCGAGGCGACCGAGACGAGATTGCGGCGGAGCAGTTTGGGATCGATCTCGGATTGTCCACAGGCGGAACTGGAAATCTCGGCGAGCTGACCGACAAGGACACGGCCGCCGGGAACGAGGGCCATCGCTTCGTCCAGTTGGCGGATCGCGCGCATAAGCTGGACCTGAGTGAGATGCTGCTTCGTTTCGGGGCGCAGCATCAGCGCGTAGCGGCCATGGGCGAGTAGCTCTTCGACGAGTGCATCGGTGCTTTTAGGCGGATGAGCGCGACGGGCGAGCTCCTCGGTCGTGTTGTGGTCGGTAGTGGTTGGTTGCTCACTCTCGACTTCGCGCAGGGCGCGGATCGGAAGTTTGTTGTCGTGCCGTTTGTTCTGGCGATGCTCGCGACGGGGAGCTTGATGGGAGGAGTCACTCCAGGCGCGCCGGAGCAGGAAACAGAGCAGCACTGCACCGACGCCTAAGAGGGCAGCGCTATGCCAACAAAGTCCGTACGCGAATAAGGCGGCCGCGATCACCACGGCCGACCATCGCGAGATGAATTGAGTCGATGGGAGAGAGTATGTGCGTGCGGTCATCGGGGGCTACCTCTGCCGGCTTTGGGCTTGTCGCTCGACAGCCCGTTGTTGACGGAGCTTGCCGAATTGTTCGGCGATGGAACCGAGCAATGGATTTTCACCGGGGGGGAATGGTGTGGCGTCTGTTTGCGGCTTGTTTGCAGAAGAGGTGGGGGTAAGTGGAACTGCGGCCGAAGCTGGAGCAGATACCTCGCTTGCCGTGCTGGCTTCATTGAGTGGCGGCTCTTCTAGTTGCCGCTCGATGGCGGTGCGCAGATGCTTGAGCTCCTCGGCCCACTGGGATCGTTCCTGGTCGACCGAACGCTTGTAGTCATCTAAGGCGGCTTTGCTTTCGCGTTCTCTGGTTCGAGCCAGTTCCAGCTCGGTTTGCAGCTCGGCTCGACTAGAGTCCAGCGTGCGGAGTTCTTCCGTCCGGTTCAGCAGGAGCGTGGTAAGGGCCGTGATTTTTTCGCGTGCTTCGTGGAGCTCGGCGAGGGCGGCCGCGGAGGTTTCGGATTGGCTTTTCGCTGCTAAATCGCGGTCACGATCGAATTGTTCGCGTGCGTCGCAAAGTTCTTTTCGCTCACGGACAAGCTGTTGGTGCCATTCATCGAGATGATTCTGATAGGCTTCGAGCGCAGCTAGAGATTCGCTCAATTCGGCGTCGAGCGCGTTGCGCTCCTCGTTCCATTCGCGAAACGTTTCGCGAATCGCATCGCCGTGGATTGCTGGTGCAAGAGTCATGCAACCGACCGGGCACGCGGCGAAAGGTTGCGCCAGGTACGCGCCGCCTATTCGCTGCCTGCTCAAGAAGAAAAGATGGTGGGAAAAGGTGGGAGTGCAACGTGGCTCATGATGCAATGCCAGTTACGCCTGCCATTGAAAAGGTAGGTTACGATTTGGCGGGTTGCAAATGAAGTTATTCGAATTGACTGGAAAGTCGCTGGAATCGATTGTGACGATTTTGCCGCGGTGGAGTGAGAGGTCTCTCGCAAAGGCGCGAAGACGCAAAGGAAAAGAAAAGCGAAGGTGATGAATACTAATCTTTGCTAATCAGAGTTTTATTTTGGAGTTCGATTAGCGTCGATTCGTGTTCTATAAATTCTCTCTTTTTTGCGCCTTCGCGCCTTTGCGAGAAATTTTTTGCTTCGCTATTAGAGGCGCGAAATCGAATCAGAATTCGGCGTTGCCCGGTGTGCGAGGGAAGGGGATCACGTCGCGGATGTTGGCCATGCCGGTGACGAATTGGACCATGCGTTCGAGGCCGAGGCCAAAGCCGGCATGAGGGACGGTGCCGAAACGACGGAGGTCGAGGTACCACCAGTAGTCGGCGGTGTTCAGGCCTTGCTCCTGCATGCGCGATTCGAGGACATCGAGGCGTTCTTCGCGTTGGCTGCCGCCGATGATTTCGCCGACGCCGGGGACGAGGACATCCATCGCACGGACGGTTTTACTATCGTCGTTCACGCGCATGTAGAACGGTTTGATCGCCGCCGGGTAGTCGTGGACGATCAGCGGCTCGCTGAACTTTTCCTCGGCGAGGTAACGCTCATGCTCGGCCTGGAGGTTGTGGCCCCACTCGACCGGGTACTCAAAAGTTTTGCCCGATGACTTTAGGATGTCGACGGCTTCGGTGTAGCTGAGGCGGCGAAACGGTTTGTTGACGACGTCCTCGAGTCGCTCGATCACGACCTTGTCGACATGCTCGGCGAAGAGCTTCAGGTCCTCCTGGCAATCGGCAAGGACATCGCGGCCGATGCGCTTGAGGAAGCGCTCGGCGAGGGCCATGTTGTCTTCGAGCTGATAAAACGCAACTTCCGGCTCGACCATCCAGAATTCGGCCAGGTGGCGCGTGGTGTTCGAGTTCTCGGCGCGGAACGTGGGACCGAACGTGTAGATTTTGCCGAGGGCGGTGGCGTAGATTTCGCCTTCGAGCTGGCCGGAGACGGTGAGGTAGGCGCGGCGCTCGAAGAAATCTTGAGCGTAGTCGACTTCGCCTTGGTCGTTGCGCGGCGGGTTGGCCGGGTCGATTGTGGAGACGCGAAACATTTCGCCGGCGCCTTCGCAGTCGCTGGCGGTGATGATCGGCGTGTGGAGATACAGGAAACCCTCTTCCTGAAAGAAGTCGTGGATCGATTTGCAGATGCGATTGCGGACGCGAGCGACCGCGCCGAACGTGTTGGTGCGCGGACGCAGGTGGGCCCATTCGCGAAGCTTCTCGAACGAGTGGCGCTTCTTTTGCAGCGGGTAGGCTTCGGGATCGGCCCAGCCGTGGACGATGACTTCGGCGGCGTGGACCTCGGTCGCTTGCTCTTTGCCACCGGAGGCTTTCAGTTCGCCGTGGATCGTGACACTGCAACCGGCCGAGAGCTGTTTGATCTCCGATTCGTAGTTGGGGAGCTTGGCGTCGGCAACGATTTGAATGTTAGCAAGGCAGGAACCGTCGTTGACTTCGAGAAAGCTGAAGCCACCTTTGGAATCGCGGCGGGTGCGAATCCAGCCTTGGATGGTGACGTTCTTGCCGACGAGAGTTGAATCGCGAGCGGCTTTTACACTGATGCGTTCCATCGCTTTGACTCTTTAAGCATGTCGCCCTTTCAGGGCTTTCGGTACTCGGTACTTTGTCCGGCATCCTATCCAGGGGCTCCCGCCCCTGGCTGCACTTTAAGGCACGATTACGTCTGCCTCGATTTCGATGACTGCGTCGCCGTCGATTAAGCGGGGAACTTCGACAATTGTTGTCGCCGGACGGATGTCTTCGAAGACGCTGCCGTGGATGCGGGCGACTTCTTCCCATTTACTCACATCCGTCACGTACATGCGAGTGCGGATGACGTGTTCCATTTTTCCGCCCAAGGCTTCGATCGCGGCCTGAATGATCGCGAGCGAGCGGGCGGTCTGATCGCCGAAGGATTTGGAGTAAGTGCCGTCGGCGTTGATGCCGACGCAGCCCGTGACGGCGATCGTGTTGCCGCTACGAACAGCGCGACTGTAGCCCATGATGGGTTCCCACTTGGAACCGCTGGAGGCGCATTGGCGGCCGGCGCGGGTTTCTACGGTGATTTTGATGTCGGACATGAATAGATTCTTTGCTGTTAATTGTTTTTTATCCGCAGATGGACGCAGATCAACGCAGATGAAGGCTAGAGTACAAAGTTACTCGCTTGATTCTTATCTGCGCTAATCTGCGACATCTGCGGATAAAGTCTTCGATGAATTGCATCTTAATTCTGGCGAATTCCGCTACGGGATTGTGTTAGTGGATTCCTTTGGCGGCTAGCCAGCGCTCGGCGTCGAGGGCGGCCATGCAGCCGGTGCCGGCGGAGGTGATGGCTTGACGGTAGTAGTCGTCGGCCACGTCGCCGGCGGCGAAGACGCCTTCCACGCTCGTCGCGGTGCGGAACGGCGTGGCCCACTTGATGTAGCCCTTGTCGTTCAACTCCAGTTGGTCGTTGAGGAAGGCGGTGTTCGGTGTGTGGCCGATGGCGAGGAAGACGCCGGCCGCGGGAATCTCACGCGAACTGCCACCCTCGGTATTGCCGAGACGGACGGCCGTGACGCCTTCCTTATCGTTGCCGATGACTTCTTCGAGGGTTTGATTCCACTCCATTTTGATTTTGGCGTTGTTGAGCGCACGCTCCTGCATGATCATGCTCGCGCGGAGCTTGTCGCGGCGATGGACCATGTGGACGGTCGAGGCGTACTTCGTGAGATAGCTGGCCTCTTCGACGGCCGAGTCGCCACCGCCGACGACCACGAGAGGCTTGTTGCGGAAGCGTGGGAGGGCGCCGTCGCAGACAGCACACGCGCTGACGCCACGATTTTTGAATGCATCTTCAGAGGGCAGGCCCAAGTAATTGGCCCGTGCGCCGGTGGCCACGATGATTGCGTGCGTTTCGTGGCAGTCGCCCTCGAGTGTGTGAACTTTGAACGGACGTTGCGAGAGATCGACTTTGACGACGTCGTCGGTGACGATCCGCGTGCCGAAGTTGAACGCCTGTTGTCGCATCAGCTCCATCAGCTCGGGGCCGGTGACGGCGTGCTTGTGGTCAATGATGTTCATATAGTCGGCCCGCTCGGGGCTGATGGCCGACTTGAGGAAGTGCTGGAGGTCGCCGGAGGGGAAGCCGGCGTAGTTTTCGACTTCGGTCGTGAGGGCAAGCTGGCCAAGCGGGAGTGTGCCGGCGAGGCGATTCTCCTCCGTGACGGCCCCTTCGAAGAGGAGCGGCTTCAATTCGGCCCGGGCTGCGTAGATTGTTGCGGACCAACCGGCTGGTCTGCTTCCGATGATGATCACGTGTTCCGCCACAGGTACTCCTATTTTTTATTTCACCACAACGGCACGACGATTGGGAGCCTATACTTGATCCACTATTTCCAGTGTTGTGCCTGTCGTATCGTTGTGGTTTATCTTTTGAGATCTGCCTATCGTCCAATCGTTGTAGATGGGCAGAATTATAGAGTGTGAACCGCGCCCGTCCAACCGGCTCGGCTTGCTCCTCGTGCGCAAGGCCGTTATCGTGAAATTAGGCATGATTTTTAACCTTTCCTGACGGAGATGCGAGCATGAACCTTCTAGTCGTCATTGCGATTTCGGCGGCGGTGCTGCTCGTGGCCTATGTGACCTATGGGCGGTTTCTAAGCCGGTTTCTTGAGCTGGACGCCAAGCGGCCGACGCCGGCCGTGGAGATGCGCGACGACCTGGATTATGTGCCGATCGAGTCCAAGTTTTTGTTAAGCCAGCACTTCTCGGCGATTGCCGCGGCAGGGCCGATCACGGGACCGATTCTGGCGGGCGTAATGTTCGGCTGGCTGCCGGCGCTCTTGTGGATTTTGATCGGCTCGGTCTTCATCGGCGGCGTGCATGATATGACGTCGCTCACGGCATCGATTCGGCATAAGGCACGGTCGATCGCCGAGGTGGTGCGCGACCACATGAGCCGGCGGTCGTATATTTTGTTCTTGATCTTCATTTGGATTGCGCTTGTTTACATCATCGTGGCATTTACCGACGTAACGGCATCGGCGTTTGTCGGTGGGCCCGAAGCGTTGCGATTGGGCAAGACAGCATCGGTCGATTTGTCCGCCGTGACGGCCGAGACAGTTGCCGAGAGT
>CAZGMU010000149.1:0-10597 GCA_964526975.1 uncultured Planctomycetaceae bacterium | reverse complement strand
TGGGTTTACCGACGGAATGACCAAAGGTGAACGTCATGGCGATGAGGGGCTTGAAATCGGCCGAAAAACGATGCAGCCGATCTACGATTTCATCGCGAAAGCACGGCAGGACCAAAAGCCGTTTTTCGTTTGGTACGCACCACTCATGCCGCATGCTCCTCATAACCCTCCGCAGCGGCTGATCGATAAATATGCTTCGGTAGCTCCATCGCCGCGCGTTGCCAGATACTGGGGAATGGTCGATTGGTTCGACGAAACAGTGGGAAGTTTGTTGAATCATCTTGACGAACAGAAGTTGTCAGACAATACGATTGTGATGTTCGTCGTTGATAACGGCTGGATCACGGATCCGAAGACGGGCAAGTATGCGCCGAAATCAAAACTTTCGCCGTACGATGGGGGCTTGCGCACGCCGATTATGATCCGCTGGCCAGGGCATGTGAAACCAGAGCGATCGGAAGTACTCGCCTCGTCGATTGACATTGCCCCCACGTTGCTCGCCGCACTCAATTTGCCGAACAGCCCTTCGATGCCGGGTATCAACTTGCTTGACCGGCGAGCGGTGGCGAGTCGGAAAGCAGTTTTCGGCGACTGCTACACCGCGAAGGCAGTGGACCTGGCGAATCCAGCAGCCAGTTTACGTTGGCGCTGGATGGTTAAAGGGAACTGGAAAATAATTGTTCCAGATTCTCATAATCAACCCAACGACAAGGTTGAACTGTACGATCTTACGAAAGACCCTCATGAGGAGCACAATCTGGCCGAGAACCATGCAGACGTTGTTAAGAAAATGACGGATGCCGTGAATACATGGTGGAACGGGGTATCACAATAGCCGACTACATTTTTTGAGATGGTTTTCAATTAATTTTCAGCAGCTGGATTCGCCAGAATTCAGAGAATCGCTATGGGCATCTAAATTCTGGTGAATTCAGCTACGAAGAGATTTACGAATTTTGAATGTCTGACATATGTCGAAATACCCGAATTGTCGCCCGTGGTTGGGCAGGTCTCCCACGATTAGACCGACGAACAATTTTCAGTATTTCTAAGAACAACGGCGAATCGACCGCTCTGCCTCGACGGATAAAACACGGCTGAGACAATAGTATCATTCCATAAAGTATGCCCAAGCAAGTGAGATTGAAATGCCCCTACTTTTCAAAGCTTCGTTAGAGACACAACGTTTGTTTGCTCGATCGCTTCTGCTGGGCTTGTTACTGATCACCATCGCGCTCGCGATGTGCAAACCTGGCGAGGCAGCGGAGAAGCCTAACGTTTTGTTCATCGCAATCGATGATCAAAACGACTGGGTCGGTCCTCTGGGCGGTCACCCTTTAGTGCAAACGCCCTGTCTCGATCAACTTGCCGCCCGCGGCACCGTTTTTCTAAACGCACACTGCCAGGGCGCTCTTTGCAATTCTTCGCGAACGAGTGTCATGCTGAGCCTGCGTCCTTCAACCACTGGCATCCATGGTCTGGCTCCTCGTTTTCGAGCGCTCGACAAATGGCGAGATCGGGTGACTCTGCCGCAGTATTTTCACGAGCACGGTTATCACACAGCGACAACAGGAAAGGTTTATCATAGTCTTCAGCCTCAGGAAATGGCCTTTGAGTTTGACGATATCGGCCCTCGAGGTGGCGCCGCTGCCAGACCGCAGCAGAAGTTAATTCCGCCGACGCCTAAAGGAAATAATCGCTTGGTCGACTGGGGAATATTTCCGCACCGCGATGAAGACAAAACCGATTACCAGGTCGCTAGTTGGGCCGTCGAAAAACTAAAGGCGGCGCCAAAGGAGCAGCCCTTGTTTCTGTGCGTCGGTTTTTCGCTGCCACATGTTCCGTGTTATGCAACGCAGCGCTGGTTTGATCTATATCCAGACGATGACAGCGTGCTTCCGCTCGCGCCAGAAAACGACCGCGCCGATACGCCGCGATTCTCCTGGTATCTCCATTGGAGCTTGCCGGAACCGCGTTTGAGTTGGCTCAAGAAAAACAATCAATGGCGCAACCTCGTTCGCTCTTACTTGGCTTGCACGAGCTTTGTCGATTCGCAAATTGGCAGATTGTTGGATGCGCTAAATAACTCCGAGCTTGCCGACAATACGATCGTCGTTGTATGGAGTGACCACGGCTGGCATCTGGGCGAAAAAGGAATAACGGGCAAGACCACGCTATGGGAGAGAACGACGCACGTACCGCTGCTATTCGCGGGGCCGGGAATTGCGAAGAACGCTCGCTGCAAAGAGACGGTTGAACTACTTGATATTTATCCGACGCTGGCGACGTTGTGCGGTCTACCTGAGAGGAACGATCTGGAAGGTCACAGCCTAATAGCTCAGCTTCATGAGGCGAATGCGCCGCGCGAATTTCCGGCTATCACCTCTCATAACCAAGGTAATCATTCCGTTCGTACGAAGAACTGGCGTTATATCCACTATGCCGATGGCAGCGAAGAATTGTACGACCTACAAAACGATCCTCACGAATGGACGAATGTGATCAATGTGAAAGCAAATGCATCGGCTCTCGCGGAGCATCGCCAGTGGTTGCCGAAGATCGACGTTCCGCTGGCCTCTGGTAGCGCCGGTCGAGTGCTAACGTATAACTCAGCCACGGACGAAGCTATTTGGGAAAGGAGGACGATTATCCATCGCGGCGATCCCATTCAGGAATGATAGCGCGAGCAGTTACTCTACAATCAGTTCGCCGTTCATCACCATCCAGTGCCCAGGAAAAGTACAGAGATACGGATAGCGTCCCGATTGGCTGGGAGCACGAAAATAAATCGTAAACTGTTTCGAAGGTTCGACAATGTCAGTGTAAACGAGCACGTCTTCGCTTGGGGGCACGTATTGATGCAAGACCGCTTCCGGATCGGCAACGAAACGGTTCGCCTGCTCACCAACGCGTTGCAGAGTTCCTGGCTTGAGCAGCACCCAATTGTGGGGCACGACATCGGGGTTATCAAACGTTAGTTGGATCTTCTGGCCGCGCTTGGCGGCCAATGTCCGCGTCGAAAAAGTCAGATTCTTCCCCGCGGCAATTGTAAGCGGAAGTGAATCTGGCTTCGCTGGCAACCATCGGTTGGGAATTGAGCGATCTAACAGCGCCATATCGACGGTAAGCGGATGCGCTGCGATAGTTTTGGCAATCGGCCGATAGCCTTGGAAATCTGAGAATGGTTTGTCGAGTTTGTTGATCGTTATAAAGAGTTCCCGAGGGCGTCCATCATCGATGGTCAGCAGCAAGTGAAGCTGATTAACTGGTTGAATATCTGGCATTTCGACGAAGATGGTGTTCTCATCGATTGGATGAACAGCGGCGATATTCAGCACTTCGTGGCCCACGACGCCTGGATGGCTCGGAGCAAATTCTTGGGATCCGTACCCCGGGCCGTAACGATAGTTCCAAACTTGAGCAAATTGCTTGGAAAGGTCAGAGACCTGCTCGGGCACTACAGGTTGCGCGAAGCGAAGGAGAATGCCGTTTTCGTGAATGTGAAATGCCGTAGGAAGTTGCACTGCTCCGCCAACATAGCGGACACGTTGGAAACACCCGTCATCAGGTCCATAGCTGACCCAACCGTTTAGACCAGAGGCGTAAAGCTGGCCATCTTTCGGATTGAATTTGCCGCGATGCACCCCGGAGCGAAAATCACCAACCAGCGGTATAACGGCGCCCTGTGGCTGGCCAGCAACTTCATCACGTAAGACAAGGAAATGGGAACATTGCCCCGATGAAAAGTGTACTAACTGGCCGCTGAGCGGGCCCCAGCGATCATCGGGCACCACGATTTGCCCTCCGCTGCTGTTATCGATTCCTCGAGGAAGATAGGCGAAAGGTGGCGAAGGCGCTTTGTTGCCTTTTGGCCCTAAATAACCGAAGTGTGGAGGAGCCGTGGATTCCGCTTGCGGCGGTACAAGGCAAATCATGGAGGCAGGCGTCCACTCGCCTTCGCTGCATGGCACGGTCACCGAACCATCTGGTAGCAATGCCAAGCCATCTGAATTGCGAAAACCTGTCGCCAGAATGTCAACCTGTCTCTGCTCAGAGGAAATTCGCAGCACCCCTTGCATGCCGGAAGCCGTGTAAAAACGATTTTGCTGATCGATGGCCAAGCCACAGGTAAAATCGTGGCCACTGGTGGAAGTTAGAAATGCGTTGGAAACACATTCATAGAAATCGGCCTCGCCATCGTGATTCAAATCGTGAAGTCGCGTGACTTGATCGCGGCCGAGGATATAAACTTGGTCGTCCTTCACGACTAAACCGAGCGGCTGATGCAAACCGGTGGCGAATCGCCGCCAGCGGACATCCTTCAAGTCACCGTCGATCCCGCGAACATGCCACACATCACCTTGCATGGTGCATAAAAACGCCGAGCCATCGGCACAAAAATCGTGATCGGTGACAAAGAACAAAGCATGCCAGGGATTGTTGAACGGAAGATTGATTGTATCGACGGCATAAGGCTTGCCCGTGCCTAGAGTTCCGCTAGTAACCAGCTCCTGCGGCCATTGCGGGGGTCCACCGTTGAGCGATTGTCGCAGTGGATGATTCGCTACTGGCGCAATCATTCGCTCAAACTTGCCGTTTTGGACCCAAGGAGAATCCAAGTATTCGACATCGCCGATTCGGTAGGAAAAGGCCACACGGGGCCCAAGACGATAGTAGCCGTGATACTCGAAGGGCTCTTTCGGTCGTTCACCGTTCAGCGGTTGTAGCACCTGGCCTGCAAGAGTCAGGCCATCGAGGAAGCTATGGCGCACATCGGAAAACTTTAGGAAGCCGCCTTGCCAAACCACGTCGTAGGTGAGCGTCTCGGGATTGAAACACGTCGCCATTTCACCACGATCCCCCAAGCGAGCGCAGACCCCCTTGGGAATAACTTTGTCGCCACCGCGAAAGACCCCCGCCAGTACCGTACCATACTCGGAGTTATTCCAACGGCCATCCTTCCAGCTATCTTCATTTTGCTTGCCCCAATGTCCATATGTGCCCCCATCCAAGCCGGGAAACGCGGGCAATAAATGCACATTAGGCTGATTGCGGAAATACATCGCCTCTTTTGCATAAAAATCGTAAATGCGATTTCGATTTGCGGGCAATCGATATAGCGGCCAATTCTCCGGCACGAGAGGAGCAGCGGTGTACTTAAAACTGGCAACTGTTCCTTCCGGCTGAACAACGTTAGCTAAATTGGTATCGTTTCCAAGCTCTCTTAGGAATCGCACGAGATCGCGACGCTGTTCGATCGTCATTGCCGCCGTCAGGCCGTCCGGCATCAACGTGCCGACTTCCTGAATGCTTATGATCTCAGGCTTTTTAATCGATGTTGTCTGCTCATTTCCTGGATCGAAAAGCTCCAGGGACTCCGCAGACTCTTTTCGTTTGTATCCCTTCAAGGTTCGACCGTCATCCAAGACGACCTGGAAAGAAGAGTACTCTGGCTTGACATGGCGTTTGGGCCAGAGGATAGATTCAACAATCTCTTCGAGTTTCAAACGGCGGCCAACGTCGGTCAATTCTGGTCCAACGCCTCCACCAACCTTGCCGACACGGTGACAGTTCAGGCATGCAAAACGAGCTGAACAAAACACGGCCATGCCACTACGAACATTGCCATTGCGATCCGCGTCGGCTGCCAGATCGGTGGTAAATTTCGCATCATATTCCACTGGCGGGGCCAAACTGCATGCAAGCATTGCTTCCTGGGGGGCCGATTGAGAAGGCGCCGTGGATGGTGCGACACCCGCAACTTTCGCGTCGACTGCGGGCAGGCCGGAGGTTTTTTGGCGATGCCATGTGCGCGGCTGAGGTCGTGGTCCAGCTGGTTTACCGTTTAGTTGTTTAACAAGCCAATCCAGGCCATCAAGGTTGTCGAGCAACCGCTCTTCGGCATCGTCCTGCGTGTGCCCCAGAATGCCGATTGGCCCCTGATAGCCGCTATCGCGAATCATGGTAAGTAGTTCGAGGTCGCGATCACCTTGCCCTAAGGGCATTATTTGCTCAGCCTCGGGTTTGCTTGGCCGGGACATTCCATTTAGATTCAGAGCGTAGAGATAGGGGAGCATCTGGGGCAGCAGTTTGGAAAAGCGATCCATATGCGCATGGCCGTGATGCAAGTTATAGACGATGCCCACATTGGGAAGACTCAATGCTTTGATAATCGCGATCTGATTCTCGGGCTCACCAAACCAGCCACCGTGGTTGTACAAGCCGACTTTGCAACCGATTTTCGCAGCTTCTTCTGCAATTGGACGAATGCGCTCCGCCTCGGCTTTGACGCGCGATTGCTGCTCTTCTGGAGATCTTGCCGGCTCACCGCCGCCCGTTACCCAAAGTTGAGGATGAAGATTCTGTTGCTTCAGTAGGGTTAAGATGCCACGTGCCTCGTCGTTCAGGAGCGGAGGAAACCACCAGGCTGTCAATTCAACTTTGTGTTTTTTAAGAGCGTCCAGCTCTGCTTTAAACGTGGGAATGTGCTCAGCTCGGTAATCATAGGCGAAGTTCTTGAAGCCGAGTTTTGAGAGCATCTCGGCGCGCTCTTCCGGCCCACGCTTCTTCACATCAAACGGAACAATGCACCAGGCAACCAGATTGTCCCGGGAGAAAATGCCGTTTCTAGCGGGGTTTTGTTCCGCATTTGTGGCAGGTGGCAAGCTAACAACTGCAGCTACGACTACAAGCAGAGCAATAAAAGCGCTCTGCAAAAAAATGACTTTCGAAATTCTCCGAAACGACTGACAGACGCGCATATACTTCATAGATCCAGAACCAGGGTGCGTGTCACAGTTAACGAAAGAGACGGCCTAGATGTCGATTTGGGTTACTGTATCCTCTCTTGGCGTCCCTCCCCAATTAACGACTGCCAGAATAACAACTCCTGGCATTATTAACGCCGCGGCAAAAGTGCCCAGCAGCATTCGGCTCTCTGAATTTGTGGCGGCCAGAGTTCCCATCATTATGCCACAGGCAATCAGGCTCCACGCCAGGATCGGCGCCGGTTTTTCGCTCGCCTTCGAGGGAGCATGAGATTCTTCGATCTTCTCGAGGGCACAAATCCGTTGCCAGCCGACCGATTGCCCTCGCGAAACAAGTGTAGAGATTGTGAGCAGGGCTACCGGCATCAGGAGCCCAAGCACGATATCCACGTGCCTGGAGTTCCATTGAATTCCGGCGTAGTAAATAACCAACTTTGCGACGAGCGCGGTAGTTAAACTGATGATGACAGCCGCCCATACCCCCGTTGAATTCAAACGACTGCTGAATAGCCCCCACAATGTTGGCGCGAGCAGTGATCCAACAACAAGACTTGCCGCTGCAATGATTAAGTGCTCGGCTCCACCAAAATGCGGAACAGCCAACGCACCTGCCGTTAGAGCGGCTCCAAGTAGAAGTGTAAAGATGCGCCCCACTGTAACTAAACTCGGGTCATCGGCACGCCGATGGGTAATGACGGCATAAATATCGCTCGTCAGCACCCCGGCGAAAACGTTCAGCTTCGCGCTCACCAGCGCCGCTGTCGCAGAGAACATCGCCGCGACCATGAGCCCAACCATCCCAGGTGGCAACACCGACTTACACGCAAGAATGTACGCCTGCTCTGGGTTAGCGTTGGGGTTGTAGTATCGATACAACATCGGAGGCAAAAACCAAATGAAAGGACTTATTAAATACAGCACGCCGAAGAGGTAAGAGCTTTTTCGAGCATCCGCTTCAGTCGGCACGCAAATATATCGTTGGATGAACGTCCACTCCGCACCAATAATGAAAAAGTGAATGGATGCCCAGCCGACAAGAAAGAACCAAGTATAATTTCCGGCTGTCGGCCAAAAGTAACCGGCCGGAGCTGCCCGGAAAAACTGCTCCCAACTATCGAGCTGCCCGATGAGTGGCGGAAGCACAAACAACACGGCTAAACATAGCACAATGAACTGAACGACATCGGTCATCAGCACGCCCCACAAGCCGCCGATCATGGTATAAGTAACGATCGTGCCACCAAATAGGAGCGTGGCTGCGGTGATCGACAGATTGCCCGTCGTGGGATCGCGGAGTGGATTCGTCTCCGAAAGGGGCATCAAAGCAACGAGCATGATTGAGAGCGAGTACAACGCCACTGCGGCGCTGATCATGCGGAAGATCGTCATCGCCCAAGTATAGAAATGCAAGATGGACTGGCCGAAGCGTAGACGAATGAATTCACCTGGAGTGCTGATTCCGGTTGCCTTCCATCGGCCCGCGACGAAGTAGCCGACAATCATTCCAATGATGCCGTAGCTTAAATTGATTGCCACGGCCACCATTCCGTGCCGATAAGCGAGGCCGCCCCATACGACAAACGTGCCGGCCGAGAACATGGTCATATAGCTGCTTAGGCCGGCCGTCCACCAAGGGGATTGTTTCTTTGCTACGAACAACTCAGCAGCCGTCTTAGATCGGGCACCGACTACGATGCTCACGACCATGATCCCAAACATGTATAGGAACAGCACGATATAGTCGGGAGTTAACACAGCGTCGAAAATCCAATATCTAGTTGGGTTGCGCGATCAAGCAAAATAGGTGTACTCTTATTCTGCCTCAATACACTCGAGCTTGGAACTCAAGTTAATTGAATTGCCGCTATTACAAGAAAGGAACTAGTACAAACGTCTCAGAAGCCTGGGATTGCAACGATTGAATTTTCCATCTGGGATGTTGTTTCAGAACCAACTTTGTTTCGTCGGCAGACGTGGTGCCAATCCGATTGCGACTTCACGACGCTACACTAAAATAGCCAGCAATCCAGCACGCTTGATAAAACCATGTGGAACAGGCCGGCCATGCAAAACTTGCGCCTAGTTTGCCATTGCCTTGGTGTGATCGCGTTGGCTATTTCATCTCTTGCCGATCTGCAAACCACGGCCGCAGCGGCTTCGGACAAATTGCGGGTGCTTATCGAAACCGATCTTGGAGGTGACGCCGATGATCAGGCCTCTTTTGTGCGATTCCTTTTATATACGAATGAGTGGGATGTCGAAGGTATTATTTCTGACCGGCCGACAAAAGCGATGCTGACGGATGGCGCGCGTAATCACTTAGGCCGCAAGTTCCGCGATGGGCTTGATATGGCGCAAACCTATCTCGATGCCTACGGCGAGGTTCGCGATAACCTTGCTAAGCATCGCCCGGATTATCCTACGCTGAAATATCTTCGCGAGCGAACAGCGCCAGGATGGAACAGCACCGCCGAAGGAGTGAATTTAATCATTAACACTGCCGATCGGGATGACCCCCGACCCATTTGGTACGGCAACTGGGGTTCCAATAGTGGCAGCACTAGCAATTTGCGACGCGCATTGGACAAAGTCCAGGCCGAGCGAAGTCCGGAAGATTACCGCAGGTTCGTATCTCGTTTCCGTATCGTGTCGCTCGACGGCAATGCGCGTTGGCCGCGGCAAGGCCATGCAGACGATATTCTGCTGCACGTCGAGACTGGGTATCCAGTCCTTGACAATGCCCGCTGGTATCACCGATTTCGCCGTCTCACGGAAAAAGCCGGTGGATTCAATGTGGATCGCGATGTGCGCAAGAACCATGGTCCGCTCGGGGCGCTCTATACGACGCCGAAAGAAGGCGATAGCTGGAACTTCATTTACCTGATTCCCACCGGCTTGAGCGACCCCCAGCAACCAACCTGGGGCTGTTGGGCAGGACGCTATGACTTACGTGACGATGAGCACAAGGGCCCCAATCGCTTTTGGGCCAATGTGAAAGATACGTGGATCGATCCGAAAAGCGGCAAGCCAAGTACGAATCGCGACAATACCGCGCGGCGGTGGGCTGTGCATCTGCAAAACGATTTCAAGGCGCGGATGGATTGGTGCGTGAAGGAATTCAAAGATGCGAATCACCCTCCTATCCCACAACTTCAAGGCGATGCGTCGCTAAAACCCCGGCTAGCGGAAGTGCAGGCAGGCACGTCGTATCTACTCGATGCGACAGGCACCACCGACCCAGACAGTAATAATCTAGTGTATCGCTGGTATGTGTATCCCGAGCCAGGAACCTATTCGAAAGATATTGTGATTCGCGACTCGTCCTCACCCCAGGCAAAAGTTGAAATTCCAAGCGATGCGGCAGGCAAAACAATCCATGTTGTGCTCGAAGTGACTGACGACGGTAGACCTGCACTGACGCGATACCAAAGGACAGTGATCGATGTGCGCTCAATGCTAATGGAGTGAGAAAAAGATCATTCTTATCGAGAGAAAAGCGGCCTCGCTCATGCTATATGCACGCCGCCATTTACGCTAATCGTTTCGCCGACGATATACTTGCCACCTGGTCCAGCAAGGAACGCCACCACCTCGCCGATTTCCTCTGGTTCACCGAGACGTCCTAGCGGGATTGTTTGTCGCAATGCCTCAACTCGCTCGGCGGGAACGGCCAGTAAACCTTCGGTAAGAATATAGCCAGGCGCGATGGCGTTCACTAAAACGCCTTTTGGAGCCGCCCATTTTGCCAACGAACGCGTAAAGCCGAGAATTCCTGCTTTCGCGGCCGAATAATCTACATCGCACGAATTGCCGCCGCGCTGCCCTGAAAT
>CAZGMU010000148.1:8987-10617 GCA_964526975.1 uncultured Planctomycetaceae bacterium | reverse complement strand
GCTGTTGATCTCTTATTTACTCTAGTCGGCACAAGAAGCAGAGAAAAGCAAAAGGGGGACTACTTTTCCCCGCACAGGGGTTAGCCCCCAGGCTTTTCGGTCCATCTTGTGGGGATAAACCCGCATTTTGATTCATTGAAAACGAGGTTTGATGGTCGATCCGAGAGCTGTGCTGGTCATTCATGGGCCAAGTTGCTCGCGCGTCGACCAGTTTTTTATTTTGTCACTATTTGGGGGTAAGCTCTCCTCTCGCTTCTAAATCGAATCGCACAAAGTGTCCACCTGCCGCTCGAAACAAATTGCCTCGCACCACAATGTAATTCAGTAGAAACAAACGGGTTCACCAAGCGGACGGCGGTCGACGACCCTCGCATCCTTATTTGTTGGAACCGTAACGTTGGCTCGTGCGAGATAATGTTCTCAAGCTATTCCGGTCAGTGTGGTCGCGTGAGCGACGCAAAGCTCTGTTCGTGCTAGCGGTGGAGAAGTCAAGCGTAAATTAGGCAAGAATTTTTATCCGAGAATAGCTGAGAAATACCTGATTTGCGTCACCGATGTCGCCCAGATTTCGTACTTTGCACGTTATCGATATCTCAGCTTTACATGTGCGCCAACCCGACGCATACTCTTTCGCTGTTCGCGATCTAGCGAGTGGCGCATCACGTGTTTGGACAAGAGGATTGCTTCGTATGTCACTTCTCTCGATGAACCAGTTAACGACCTACCGTTGGTCGTTGGGGCAAGATTTGGAAAACTATCGAGAGGCCGGGTACAGTGGAATCGGGGTCTGGCGGCAAAAGCTGAGTGACGAAAATGAAGACGTCGTGGTCGAGTCACTTCAGGCGAGCGGGCTAAGCGTCTCGAACGTTTCCTGGGCGGGAGGATTCACTGGCAGCGATGGCCGCTCGCTGGCCGACAGCATCGATGACGCGGCATCGGCGATTCGTGTGGCTGGTTTGGTCAACGCGGGCTGCCTGGTGATTTACTCAGGTGGCCGAAATAACCACATCTTTCGTCATGCTGGCCGGCTGCTCCGAATGGCGCTCGACGAGCTGCTGCCCATCGCCGAGATGTGGGAAGTGCCTCTGGCGATTGAACCAATGCATCCGGCTTGTGCGCAGGACTGGACTTTTCTAACTAGTCTGGAAGCGGCGATCGAATTGGTCGAGCGAGTCGACAATCCATTTCTCAAAATCGCGTATGATACCTACCATTTTCCGCTGCAAATACGCCGACGGCAGCTGATCGAAACATTGGCTCAGCATCTCGGCATCGTCTTTCTTAGCGATCGGCTGCAGCCGGTAAGCGTCGAGCAGGAGCGATGCCCGTTGGGGCATGGTCGGCTGCCACTTGTGGAAATCGTTGCCATGCTGCAAGACGCTGGCTACGACGGTGCGTATGATGTGAGGCTGATGGGGCCAGACATTGAAGGCTGCGATTATTGGACTCTATTGGAGCAGTCGCAGGCCGCATTTGGAGAGCTGGTGCCCGTGGCCATACAGCGTTCAATTGCATGACCGATTCGCGGATAGTTCAGGTCAACGCCCAGATCGCGATCCCGCGACGTGAGATTCAGTTTTCGTTCGTCCGCAGCTCTGGTCCTGGTGGCCAGAACGTCAACAAGGTCGCG
>CAZGMU010000148.1:5388-8977 GCA_964526975.1 uncultured Planctomycetaceae bacterium | reverse complement strand
TCCAAGGCTGTCCTCCGCTGGCCTGCTGCCAGTAGTGAGGCGATTCCGGAGCAGTTCCGCGCTCGCGTAATTAGCCGCTTGGGGCGGCGGATGAACGATCGAGGTGAATTGGTTTTGTCCAGTCAACGGTATCGCGACCAAGCCAGAAACATCGATGACTGTCTCCAGAAGCTTTGCGCGATCATTGCCGACGCGGTTAAAGTGCGTAAAAAGCGCAAGAAAACAGCTCCACCTCGGTCGGCTCGCGAAGCGCGCCTCAAAGAAAAACGGTCTGTTGGAGAAAGAAAGAAGGGGCGGCGGCGCCCCCTGGCAGACGATTGAGCCGCGAGGTTGTCAGGCTATTGCTTGGCATGACAGTTGCTGCTCTTTACTCAGTTCACCTGTCTCGATTCGTAATTATTAATTATATTCGTGTAGATTTCTCGAATTGAGGCGTTATATTGAGGGTTACCTTTTCACGCGGATACCGATCATCTCTTCTTTTCTTCATCCTTCCGCGTTGTCCGGTTAATTTACAGCGATCGTAATCGTTGAATTGTTTTGTTGTCCGTGATTTCCGGAGGACACATTATGTCCGCACTTCGCGAATTTCTTGTCTCGACGGCCTGTATGGAGCAACAGGTTTTTGACCACATCAAGCAGGCTGTGCTGGTCACATTGAACTGGCAAGCACCGGCGGTCAGCATGCCGCGAAAGCTGTCGAGCCTGCAGTTTACGATTAAGTCGTTTCAGCGCCATTTCGATCGTGTGGTGTCGATCGAAAACGAGGGGGGCTATATGACCGACGTTGTGGAAGCCAAGCCCTACATGGAAGAACGAATCAAGCACCTTTCGCAGGATCACGTTCGCTTCCGCGACCGGTTGCGAAAGCTCATGCTCGAATTGGACGAAATCAAAGAATGGGACGAGCCACGCTTTGAGCGAGTCTGCGGCGATCTACGATCATTGATCGCCGAAATCGACCGCCATAATGAGCAGGAAGTCGAGTTGTTGCAGGAGTCGATCTTGGTGGACGATGGCGGCGAGGGTTAATGTTTCTAACAAATTGAGCCGCCAAATCCCCAAGTAGGCCAAGGAAGACAGAAGTCAGCAGCGAGTTGCTTGGCGTCCTTTGTGTGCTAGGCGGTTTCGTTCATTTGGTTATAGATGCTCTTGGTGTGCCAGCCATTTTTGCCGGCATTCGTGGGTATTTGCACACCTGTTCCTAAGGGACGCTGACTAAACCGCTCGGGACTCGTCCCAATTTTGCGGCAACGGGACTGTCCTTCTTTCTGAGAGAGGGTTGTCACATCCCCTAAAGCTGGACGCGACGTTCTACCTCGGCCATTGGTCTTTCAACAGTTTCGTGATTCGTGGCGAGAATCGGCCGCACGGGTTTGCTGGCATAGCTTGCGTGTTCGGCTCAAGCCTTTGATGGTCTCAGCGGTCTTGCTGAGCACGTGGTGGCGGCGCAATCGCGGCTGTGAATCGGTCGTTTCGAGGTTTTGCTCACAGAGTCGCGCTAAGCCGCAAGCGATGGATATCGGTTCTTTGGTAATAGAGCCGTTGTCTCGACGCAAATTTGACCAATCCTTGGTGTACCTTTTTGCAATTTTTTGTGTAAGTGTTCACCGCTAGCGGTGGACGTGATTTTGCTGGCATTTGTCGTTAAGTACTTGTCAGTACACCAGTTTAGAAAGCTCTCAATATTTTTGCCGCACCTTGGCACACGGGCTGCGTAGTAAAGACGCAGAGCCAAGCGAAAACTGTGGCTCGCAGGTCCGCCAGATGTTGCTAGCGGATTTGACTGGGAGGGTGGATTTCTAGTCTTTGATCAGAACGGTTTCTCTAGCCAACCAAGGGAGTGTTTCTATGTTGGTCTTAACACGGAAGTATCAGGAAAAGATTCGAATCGGCGATAACATCACCATCACCGTCTTGCGGACCAAGGGTAAGGCAGTACGGCTCGGTATCGAAGCGCCAGACAATGTGCCGGTGATTCGTGGTGAGCTTTCCTTCATTCAAGAAGGAGACGAGGGAGCCTCGGAGCCAACGACAGAACTGGCCGAAACAAAGCCCACGAAGCGTTTAGCTTGTGCCGGCGGTGTTGCGAGAGCAAGTCGGTGGGCGACGTCGCAAGATGTCGAACCGAAGGTCAGCTTGAGCCGCGTACCTCGTAGTAAGGTTGTAGGGCTGATGCCCAATCGGGTTTCGGGCGACGCGCCGCTTCGGGCGATGATGGAACACGGCACAGGCCGGTAAATCGGTTCCGTGGGGTAGACGCTCTTTGTCTGCAGGCAGCCAAGTATGTCTGCCCCGCGGGCTATCGGGATAACTTGCCTTTGCCCTGAGCCACTTGCTCACGGTAGGAATTCGGGAAGTCTTGCAGTTCGGCCAATTGCTCGAAGAGAATACGCCGTACTTCGAGGATGCTTTCCGGGTGCCGATGCACATTGCTGTGGTCGGACGGCACGATGATTTGCGACTTTAAGTTCGGAGCATCATCGAGCCTGGCGCTGGCCAGTGGCACGACACCATCGCCCTCACCGACAATGTATTTTTTCCAGCCGGGGTTCGGGTCGCGGCCTACCACGTTGTGGTACGTGACCCACGGTCCTGGCGCCGCGGCAAGCAGCGGCGGGAAAATCGGCGAATGTGTCGACAGCGAATCGATGCTGGTTTTGATTTCCAACGGGGCGTTGTTGCGGAAATAGTTTTTGTTCGCCGCGATGAGCTGGTTTTGGTTATCCAGCATTTTTCGCGGCAGCAAGATCAGCTTATCGCCTGCCCAGCGGGTAAGGTCGTTGGAAAATGGGCTCCCTCGATGCGGTGTGCCTAGCGTAACAACGCGGCGAATCGACGGATTGGGGCGGAAAAAGTAGGTCGTTGCGAGAGCCCGCACGGTGTCTGGGTCCGCCTTCAACTCGGCAAACGCATGATCGGTATTGGTTTTCCAGAAGTCGTCGGCGCTTTCGACGGTTTGCAACTTCGCGATCAGGCCGCCCATGCTGTGGCCGACTAGCACCATTTCGTCGAGGGCCGGATGCCGCCTGTCTGGATCAACCTCGCGCCGCATCATGGCGAGATCTTCGCGCATTTGCGTGGCACTGGTCCAAAAAGGTTGGCCGGTCGGGTACAAGTAGAACCAAAACTGATAGTTCTTGCGTACCTCGGGATCGCTGCGGAGATCGTTGTACATCTCCATCCAAGTGATCGGGCTGGACCACAGGCCGTGGACCATGACGACGGGCATTTTGCTGTCGTCGAACGGCTCGAGCATGTAGAGGCCTTGCAGCTTTTTGACCTCGCCCGGTCGAAGCAAACCGATCGTGGAAAGATCCTGGTCTTTGAATTGTGGCTGGTTTAAGAAATATGCCAACGGTGTGCTTAGGTCGGCTTCAAGCGGGACCCCGCGATTCGCTACTTCGATCGATTGTCGGTCGAGAGAATCGTAGAGTTCTAAAATAAAATGGGGCGCCGAAGGGTCGCCCATCGACGGTAGGGGGGCATCTCGCGGTACGAATGAGCCGATCGGCTTAGCCGCTGTGAATTCTTTGTTGGTGTCGCCGACCGGGCGTTCGACGCGAAGGAAAGCCGTAAGCGGGAAGCA
>CAZGMU010000148.1:0-5378 GCA_964526975.1 uncultured Planctomycetaceae bacterium | reverse complement strand
TCCTGGGTGGCCACGACGAACCGCGATCAGCGGCACCCCAAGGCCATACGAATGGTAATGGTTTTGCAAGCCCTTGATTTGGTAGTCGCTGACGAATTCCAATCGCTCGATGTCTTCAGCGTGCCAGCCGGTGCTGTGCATGCAAACTTCGAAGGAACAGGTATTGTTGGCTGTCGTGACGCTTCGCGAGATGCCGGGACGAAGCTCTCCTTCTTGCCGCACAAGCCGAATCATGCCTTCCAGGGATTGATTGTAGAGGTCTGACGCGCCACGAAACTGCGGATCGTATGGATTCAGCGCCAAGGCCTCGCGTCGACCAGGCACGTCATCTTTGTAGTCGAATAAATAGCGATAGGCGTGGATAAGTGAGGTTCCGTAGAACTGAAGCGCTCGCCGGCGATGGAGCTTTTCCGATTGCGTGGCAGTAATGTACGCGACCTCGGCCATCGCGTATTCGTGCTCGCGATTTGGCTCACGTCGTTGAATATCTTCGAGGCGAGCCAAGAGCGAGACACGATCGCCGTGAAATTCGCTTTCCAAGTCGTATCGACGGAGAAGCTGCATCGTGCGGTCCGTCGGCTTGGGGCCATTGCGGGAGACAAGGTTGAGTGTTCCGGCGAGCGGATTACGCGGCGTATCGCGTACTTTCACCCATTCGCTGGATGCGCAGCCACCGCCCAGCGCCGCAGCCAGGAAGGCAGCGGCAAGCAACGGGCCGAGTCGCAGTCGGTGTTTGTGATCCGGGCGCAAAGGCGTGGACCTTTACCCAGCGGCTTGCGCAAGCTTGCTGCGGCAATCCGACTGGCAGGTAGGTGCGAGGAGACATGACTGAAGAGCACCGAGATGACGACTCGGTGGGGCGAAAGAATAGCGAACCAGCCATCTCGCGGCAATGCGGGGCTTGGTTAGTTTCAACTATCAGTTTTGATAGCGTTCGCCATTACGCGGCAAACCAAACGAGGATATTTGGGTGGGGCACGCTATTCATGCGCACCATTTAGGCGCCACTAGCGCAACAAAAAAGCCAGGCTACTGCTACTCGCAACTGTTGCAAGCGATCAGTGGCCTGGCGTGGGCGGAGCTAGTTGAACGGGGGATGAAAATTATGAATAAGTCCCCGACAAAATAACGATCAGGTGACCAAGTGCCGTTCAACTTGACCCGCCGGCAGTCCAGCTAGCACTGAAAGGTGCATGGGCGTAGCCGTTGCCTCTACCGATTCCGACCCCGTGGGCTCGGATGTCCGAAACTCTCGTGCCGGACCCTCTAGCTCGCCTCTCAAAATCCGCACATCACGCGGCGCTTCGAGTGCTACCGTCACTCGGTTGCCCGCGATACGGCGGATTTCCAGCACGATATTGTCTCCAACATGAATTCGTTCGCCGACTTTTCGACTAAGCACCAACATGACCAGTAACTCCTTTGTTCGTCTTTGAACAGCGTGCAGCCAACGGGCCAACCCGTTAGCAGTGCGATCGCGAGATGCGATTGAGATGCATAGAGAGCAAGAGGCGTGCCGGTCGTACGTTCGCTAGAATCGAAATAATTGGAAGGATGTAAATCCTGCTTATTTGTCGATGTTTTTGAGATATTTTGAACTTTGAAGCTGAGCTTCGGAGGGCTGGGAGCAAGTTTATTTTCGAGCCGAATTCATCTCGATTTGGGACTCACGTCTAAAATTGAGACGCCGCGAGCCGGCTGCAATAGCTAGCTGCTTGATGAGCCGATGCCCAAGCCTGTTTGTACCCTTGTTACTGCGGGGAGTTAAAACGCGGCTGAGGTAGCGCTGAGGCATCGCCAGGCTGCAAATAGGCCGACTTGGCCGCGTCCGATTTTGCTTGTTCGGCGTTCGTTGAGAGCTTGGCCGGGGGCGAGGCAGGCGTTGTTGCTGCTGACGGCGACATGGAGGCCTTGGACGGAGCGGCCGCTGTTGTTGTGGCTGGTTGAGGGGGAGCGGGTGTGCTAGCGGGCACTGCAGTGGACGCCGCTGGCACTGGGGCGTGATGGCTCGCTTGAGCGACCTTTTGATCGGCAGCGGGTGTTTGTTGAGCAAATTGCTGAGGCGATTTGAACGTGGCCGACTTGGTCAGATTGGCGGAAGGGAGTCGTTGCGGTTCGGAGCCTGGCTTGGATTCGTTTCGAATCGCGGCCCCAGCGAATTCGGTCCCGGAGTAAATCGTGCCGCGTTGGAACGGGCCTGTACCCAAAATCCAGACATCATTTGCCGAGCTTTCTTCATGCACGAGTCCGGATTGCCAGACTGGCGCCCCGGTTTGGCGGTGGTAAGCAAACACGGCGATTTTCGCGACGCCCCGCTGGTCTTTCCGCTTGGCGATGGGAATTTCCGGGATCGCGGCCGGAACCGGCTGCATAAGGGCGATCTGTGGCACATTCATCGACGGCACGCCGAACAGCAACTCGCTGCGGTCGGTGCCAACGGCGCCGGCCCGAGCTTCCACGATGAAATCCGCGTCTTCGCGCTTCTCTCGCAGTTTGCATCCATTTGAGAGCAGATATTGGCGTAGCGAGCTAATCAGGTAGTTCTTGTCGACAGTGTCGGTGAGCTTGGTGTCGTCGAAGTAAACGGATTGACCAGAGAGGGCATGCAGATCTATCGATTGCAAAGCGCGGTCGATCGCGTCGGAAACCAGTAGTTGCTCGGTGGCCGTTCGATTCGTATCGGTCGACCGTGTAGTTCCGCAACCGGTGAATGCCAACGCGAGCATTGCGGTAGCCGTCGTCAGAATGTAGTTGCAGCGGAACCAACGCATCGGCGAATCAGATGAATGGGAACAAATGATGGGGAACGGCGGTGCTATCACATTGCCCGCCGAAGCAAGGTGGGGATTATAGCGGACAATCCGCCTGACCCAAGGCCAGAAGCAGCGCGGAGACGGAACCGTTTGATCAATGCTGGCATCAACAAAAAGTCCAAGCTGACAATGATTACGCCGGCTTGGGCAGATAGCATCCGTAGATCGCTAGCCTATTCAGGCTGCTTCTAATTACCGCACGTTGAATGTTTCGCTACGTCCGGCGGTTTGTGCATCCTGCTTGCCAGCATCTAGTGTTGCTTCATCGTTGTAGAAACGGGTCGTTTCCTCGGCGGCGAGCTTGATTTCCAGATCGCGGCAGAGAACCTCGGCCCGGAAGATGTGTGTGCCAGGTTGCTGGGCATGAGCCCGAATCTTCAGCACAATGTCGTCCCCGGCCGCGATGTCGACCGTTTTGAACGAGACACGTCCGTCGGCCACCGTGTACATCGCGCCTTCGGCCTGCTCCGGCTCGATGCCCTCGGAGAAGAGGCCGACGACAGTCACGTCTTTGGCAGCGCTTGCTCCATGGTTCTTGATGTGGATTTCGTACACTGCAGGCGTGCCGACCGCGACCGGGCCGCTCGGATCGGAAACATCGAGCTTGAGATCGGCGATCGCGATCACATTGGTCGAAGCGGTCTTCATATCGGTTAGGTTACCAGTCGCTGTAGCGGCGGTGATCTTCAGTTGATTGGCGCCGGCGGACTTCAACACGCACTTAAGTTCCATGTAGTTGTCGTCGCCTGGGCGGAGCGTGCCGACGCGCCAGGCGACTTCGCGAGTTTTCGTGTCGAAGGCCCGGCCTTCGCTCGCGCTGGTGAACTCGGCGTTTTCCGGTAGAGCAACCCGAACCGTGACATCGTCGGCCGGAGCCGTGCCAGGGTTGCGGACCCGCACAAAGTAAGTGGCCAACGTGCCCGAGTATTTGGTGGCAGGGCCGCGCCAATCAACTTCCAGTTCTGGTTTGCGGCAGAGAACCTCCTTCGAGGCATTCGAGGTGAGCCCGCCTTCGGCCGAGGCAACTGCTTTGACAAACAGCTTGCCCGCCTCACGAGCGGTCAGCTCGACCTCGACCGTCTGGCTGCTGCCGGCTGGCAGGTCGCCCAAGGTGTGGCTTGTCGTGGCGTTGGGCGCGGCTGTTTCCTTGCCACTCGGAGGTATAAGGTCGATCTTCACATTTTCAGCAGGCCCGGTACCTGGGTTGCTGATCGTCAGCTTGAAGACTTGCGGCTTGTCGAAGAAGACTTCGGTTGGACCGGCGACTTCAAGTTGCAGCTTGGGTTCCTGCACCTCGACGATGGCTCGCGAACCAACCGGCGCAACCGTCCAATTGACGCCGAGCTCCAAGGGTCGGTTTTCACGAGGAATGATCCGGACTTCGAGTGTTTCGCTGGCGTGGCGATCCATGCGAGCGATTTGCCATTGCAGTTGCCCCTTGGTTTGTGCGTCTACTGTACCTGGCGAGGCGGTGGCGCTGATCACATCGGCGCCAGCCGGAACGGTAATTGTGGCAACGATGCCTTCGGCCGGGATATCGCTCTGGTTTTGCAACCGTACACGGTACACGGCCTCGCGACCAATGAGTATTTGCTTGGGACCACGGATATCTGAGGCCAGGATCGGTGTTTGGTTCGAGGCCAGCAGATTAGGATCGCCACCGCTTGCCACTTGCAGCGCTTCACCAAAGGCTTCTTTTCCACGAGTGGTTTGTGGGCCTGCCATTGGAGAATTCTCATGAGGAGAGCGAGCGAAGCTGCTCGCGCCGGCGCCCGCATGGGAGCCCGATTTCACGCTGAACGCATCGGCAGCGTTTTGCGGCTTGCGTTCGGCCGGCTGTGCCTCCGGCTTGGGTTGTTCAACTTGTTGAGGAGTGGCCGCCGATTTTTCCAGCGCTGGCACCGGCTGGTCCTTGGTCGGTGTGATCGCAGGAGCGATCGAGGTATTCGATGGCTCGGCAACGGTCGCTATTTTTTCTTGATTTGCCTCGGTTTTGGAAACACTATTGCCAGCGCGGGCCGTGCGGACTGTCGGCTCGCCCATGTCGACGGGAGTTGGGAACGAACCAGAAAGTTCGTTGCGCAAATCAGTGGGGTTGAGGTGAGTGGCTGTTCGACGGCTGGGGGATTGCCGCGGAGCGGCCAGAGGTGTGCGGTTTGCTGGAGCCGAAGTCGCCGCTGACATGTTGAGCGAATGAGAAGATCTCTGCTGAGCCGACTGGCTCGACGGATTTGCCGTTGAAGGACTGTTTTGTTGAGTCGATGGAGATAAACTCGGAGCGGCGAGGCCGTTCTTGCCGGTCGAGTTGTTATTGACCGAGGGTGTCGCTTTCTTCGGCAGCGGTGATCCACCAAGGCCGGGTAGCACCTCGGTGCCGTTAGCCGGGTCCGGTGGTAATTGATTGTTCTCCTGCGTTGCTGATTGCGTCGGTGCGTCGGTGATCCGCGTTTGATAGCGATTGTCTTGCTGCGAGGACGAACTCTCCTTGCGGCCAAACCAATTTCCAAAGAGCGAACGAGCAGTCGAGTTCTGTGCGGCTGCCGTGGTCGCAAGAGTTTGGCAGAG
>CAZGMU010000147.1:0-10685 GCA_964526975.1 uncultured Planctomycetaceae bacterium | reverse complement strand
CGACGTTCCGCGCCGGCGACGCGGCCCCCAACTCATTCCGCCGCCGCTCATCGATCCCAACAATTTGCCCCCGCGATTGTAACTTACAAAAGCAACGGCAGCACTTCGGCCCCGATATTGCGATAGTTTTAACAGAGGACCGGCGATGAACGACGACGGCGCAATGGTGTTTTACTTACCGCGACTGGACGACGGCGACTTGCTCCAGGCAATTCGCTGGACGTTCGCCGTGTATGATCATGCGCCAATGCTGTGCGGCTGGCTGTTCGACGCCCTGGCCGATGAACAAACCCGACGCCTGGCGTCCCGGACGGGCGAGCCGCACGAAACCGAATTGCTGAAGATCCCCTGCCACATCTGGCCGACGAAAGATCTGCAGCAAGCGCTCACGGTCGCCAACGTTTTGAGTTACTCGACGCACGACTATCGCGTCGGCCAGTTGGTCGACGCCCTGGTGATGGTGCTCGTCGCCGCCGTCGGCGCGCGCCTCAACAACTTGGAGCGACGATGCCTGCAGTAAAAAACAAACGACCGGCGCCGGTTCGGCAACTTATCGATGCTCGCCGCGTTGCTGCCCACTTTGATATCGACGTGTCCACCGTCTATCGACTGGTGAACGCCGGCGAATTTCCCAAACCGGTTCGCCTCGGCCGCCGCATGTTGCGGTGGGACGTGGCGACGCTCAACAAATTCATAGCTTCACTCAAATGAAAACGCGCTTCCAAAATGAAAAGCAAGCCCGCGAAGAAACGATTGGTCGTGCGGCCACGATGGCCGCCGCGGCGGTCCGCGAAAACCGCGAGTTGACTGTTAGCGAAATCCGCAAGGTCGACGCGCTGTTAACGGCTGCCGAGTTGCTCGGCCTCGGCACGTCGATTCCCCGCGGCCCCCGCGATCTGCTCACCTATCTGGAGCCAAAAAAGCCGCGCCGCTCCAGATCATAGCCCGTCTTATTCCAAACCACCGAACAAAAGTAAGAGGTTAAACTCGCATGACCGACAAACAAAAGGCCGAACAGCTGCGCGCCCGCGCGGACCGTTTCCATCACAGCGCATCAAAATCCGACGGCACGATGCAGGAAGACGATCGGCTGGCGTACGAATCGATGATCGCCGCCGCCGAAGCCCTGGAAGCGGGCGGCATCACGACACAGGAGCAACTCGACAAGAACCCGCTGCCGATCGGTGGCACAAAGGGCAATCGCCGCGGCTTCACGTTCATCGACGGCGACGGCCGCCGCGTGCAGGCGGTCGGGCCGGATGAAAAGATTTTCGACGAGACCGCCTACAGCGGCCCGCGCGTTGGCGAAATGATTTGTGGGATGGTGACGGGCAACTACGGTCAGTTCGCCGGCCAAATAACGGCGGACCCAGCCAAGGGCGGCGTCATGCTGAGCAGCGATGTATCGAGCATGTTCATCGACCTGGCTCGCTCGGCAAGCGTCGTGGTGAAGGCCGGCGCGCAGACGATCCCGATGGGGGCCGTTGATTCGCTGGCGATCGCGCGGCTAACGCAAGACCCCACCGCGCAGTGGCGGCACGAAACCGCGCCCATCAATGCGTCGATCGCCAAGTTCGCCGCGCGCTACTTGCGGCCGCGCGTGCTGGCCTGCCTAGTGCCGATCAGCGTGGAGCTGGCCGAGGACGCGCCCAACGCCGTCATGGAAATCGAGCGGGCAATCGCCGCGGCGATCGGCCTCGAGCTCGACCGCACCGCCCTGTTTGGCGCGGCGGACGCCGCCGGCAACCGGCCCACGGCCGCCTCGACCATCGGCGTGTTCAACGAAGAGGGCATCAACAGCGTCGCCGCCGTCGGCACTCCGGGCGACTACGTCGACATCTCGACCGCCGTGCGGAAGATTCTCGAAGCGAACTACGCCGGCGAGCTGAGCGGGCTGTCCTGGATCGCGCATCCCCGCGATTGGTTCACCTACGATGGGCTGACCGACCAACATGACCAACCGCTCCAACCGACGCCGTGGGCGTCTGAGTTGCGGCGGATGGCGACCACGTCGATGCCCACCAACGGTGGCGGCGGCAGCGAGTCACAGATGATCGTCGGCGACTTCAGCGAAGTCGTGATCGGGATGCGCACTAGTGGCATCAAGATCGAGGTATTCGACCAGGGCTCGGCCAAAGATGAGGACGGCAACGAGATCAGTGCCATGGCGCAGATGATGAAATGGATTCGCGCCTACATCCGCGTCGATTCGTGCACCCTCCGCCCGCAATTCTTCTCCAAACTGACCGGCGTAACCGCCGCCTAGCGATCAGCAGATGCGGAGTGTGGCTTCCGTGGCCGGGCTGTCGGAATGAGTTGCCGGCGGACCGGCTTTTTTTATTTAAGGTTCAGCTATGACAGTTATCGGCGAGTTGGAAGTCAACGCGGTAATGCGAACCGAAGGTATTTCCCGGGGCGTCAAGACTTTTCGACAAGAGATGATGTCTGCCGGCAATTCTGTCGTCGGCATGACAGGGCGGCTGCTCGGCCTGACGTCGGCGACGGGGCTCGCCGCGGCGGGGTATGTGCTGGTTTCAGAGCGCGCGAAGAAGTTTGATACCGTCGTCAACCAAGCGGACCGACTGGGCATCGCCTCTGAACGGTTGCAGGAATTGAATTACGCGGCCGGCCAAACGTCGAACGTTCGCGACCTGGCTGGCAACATGACGGCCCTCGGTCGCACGACGGCCGAAGCGGCTAACGGGTTGGGCAAAGGACGCGAAGCGATCAGTCGGTTGAAGCTCGATGCGGAAGATCTGGCCGGACGGCCGATCGACCAGCAGCTACTCCGCATCGCCGACGCGATGCGATCGGTCGATGATCCTGGCGATCGCATCGCGATCGCCACTCGACTCGGCATGGACGCCGATATGGTCACGATGCTTACCAACGGCAGCCGCGGCATTCAGGAGCTGGCTGTCGAAGCGCGCAACTTGGGGACAGTCTTAGATGAGACGAGTGCCCGCAGCCTGGCAGACACGAACGATTCGCTGGATAAGATGCGCTCGAGCCTGCATGGCGCAGCCGACGCAGCCGCAGCTGGGCTTGCCCCAGCCATCGAGTCGGCCGCTGATGCGGCGACGTATGCGATCAACAACATTCGAGGCCTGGGAATGCACATCGGCTACTGGCTGGAAGGGACCACGGCCGAGGCAGAAGCGGCGCTAAACCGACAAGTCGCCATGGACGCGCAGCGGAATCGCGAAATGTCCGCCCGCGTTCGCAACGACCGTGAGATACAGCGGCTCGCCAAGCGGCGTGACACGGAGAACGCAATTGCCGACGCAAGGCGGGAGTCAGAGGCAAAAGCTAAGGCGGCCGCAGAGGTGCAGGAGCGGTTACGCAGTCGCATCGGCGACGTCGGCAATCAGATCCAAACATTCGGTATGACAGACACTCAACGCGAGATATTCAACGTGCGGAGCGTCGACGGCGACCCGCGATTAAAGTCACAACTGATCCTACAGCTCGAGCAGCTCGATCGACTGAACCAGGCACAAGAGCGAGCAGAGAAACTTAAAGTACGCGACAACGAACTGACGGACCGGGCGTCGGCGCTACTCGACCGCAATCAATCGGCATTGCAAAAGTACCGCGAGGAATTGGCCGACATTCAGGAACTGTACAACGCTGGAAAGATCACTGCCGCAGACTACGGGCGGGCAGTCGAAAAGACTCGGCATAGCTTTGAGGAGAGTAACAGCGTCGTCTCGTCGAAACATGCCCCGCTGTCTGCAATTAAGTTTGGTACGTCCGAGGCGGCCCGGGCGATCGCCGAGAGTCGCAACGCACGGAACGGCGAACAGAAGTTGCTGCTGAAGGAAGCGGTCGAAGGAAACAAGATCGCCAAGGAAATGTTGGCGACGATGAAGGCGCCACCCGAGGACAAGACACCGGTTGCCCCGTGGAACTAGCGGCCGGCGGGCCGTCGGCGCCGCCGTCCTTTGCGGTGCTGCTGCGAAGATGGCCGACGCCCCTGCATGCCTTCCCTGGCATGCCGCGATCGACGCATTCTACACGGCGACGGGAGTTTTGCGGTGGCCACTTGAAAGCGTCGTCGGGCGTGTTATATTCCGGGTGCTGCTGAATCAATTCGTCTTGCGACAGAAATTTGCCGGGTCTCCCCCATCTCGTAGCGACCGCGTCGTTCTTGGTTGAACGACGTCGATCTGCATGCTGCTGCGCATAGGGGAAATTCATGCCTGCTCTTTGCTTCGATTCCGCCGCGTCGTCGCGCGCCGGGAGTCTCTCTCTTCGTTCCATTTACGACAACCAGTTTCGACCGATAGCCGAGAAACAATTCAGCTGCAGTCAGCTACGCAGCTATAACCAGGCAGTGGCGACATTCATCAAGTTCGCCGGCGACGACGTCGTCATCGCGAAGGTGACCGACGACGTGCTGGAGGCCTTCGCGCGAGGCTCCAGGCACCGCCGCAGGCTGGCTGGTTTAGTACGCCAAGTCGTGCTCGCCTGGAATCCTGACGCCGTCAGTAAGCCGCGACACCGACCGAAAGTGCCGGATCCCGATTCGGGAACGGCTCGGCATTATTTCGAATCGGTTTACGCGGTCGAGGCAATGGTTGGCGTTAAGGACGGTAGCATCGAATCCACGAGAACCACCTTGATCGCGCTCAGAGACTTTGTTGGGTACGATGTTAAGCTCGATGAACAAACCGACAAGCTCGCCGCCGAATTCTTCCGATGGCTACTCCACCGCTGCGGTCTCAACGAGCATTCGGTCAACCGCTACCGAGCTACTTGGTTCGCTGTCTGGCGGCACGCATACGACCGCGACCTGGTGCAACGCCTTCCGCGTGTGAAGCGACTCAAAGGGATTCGCAATCCTCCCGATGCTTGGTCGCTCGAAGAATTTCGCCGACTGGTAGACACAACCGTCGGCTTCCTTCCTGCCGACACCTATGGCGACGTTCGTTGCAACCTTTGGTGGCATGCGATCTTTCTGGTGGCATACTACACCGGACTCCGCCGCGGGGCACTTCTGAAAATCCGACGCGACGATGTCGACCTGAAAACGGGGCAGCTCTACGTTCCAGGGGAAAGTATGAAGAATCGCCAAGGCCAGATGTTTGCGATCGGTAAAGACGCAATCGACGCAATCGATAGCATTTGGCTTCCGAAACGTCTGTTGTTGTTCCCGACTCCGATCGGAGAGAGAACGCTATACCGGCATTTCGAGCAGCTGCTCACAGCCGCGGAGATTCCACCAAGTCGCCGCAAGGGGCTGAGCAAATTTCATAAGATTCGTCGCACCGTCGCCACAGAGGTTGCCGCGCGGGCCGGAACCGCAGCCGCGTCGTCGTTGCTGGGGCATTCGTCGGAGTACGTCACCGCTCGCTACATCGATCCCAGCAAAATACCAGGTAAGGACATGACGAAAATCCTTCCGCCGCTGCTCGTCGGTTAGCGGGAAGTTTGTTACCATCACTCGCACGCCAGGTTTGCGGAGTAATTACCCGCACAGACCGGCCGGCGGTTGGGAAAACCTCAATCGCCTGGCCGTCGGCCCGGTCGGCCTGACTGAAAGGATTGAGGAAATGAAGACGGTAATTACGCGTGAAGAGTACGCACTTATTCAAATGTTAGCTGATCTAGCCTGGGAACTTCGCGACGTGCAAAAAGAAATCGAGCGGTGCATAGAATCTTACGTCGACGACGACTATCTCATGCAACTTCAAAAGAAATGTTTGGTTGCTTCTTCTAAAGTTGATGTATTTGTGAATCTGCTCGACGATCGCGAAACAGCCAAAAAGCTGCGGAATTCGCGTCAACTTGGCGCGAAAGCGACAAACGAGAAGCGCCGGAAGGAAGCGGTGGAACGAGTTGCTCATGTTAAGAAACTCGTCAATTCTGGAGAAAGTAAAACATCAGCCGTTGAAATGACCGCTGCTAAATTCGATGTTGATTCGGCAACCGTTTGGCGAAATCTACGGCAGACCACTAACAAACGCTGAGCGAATATTAGTAACGATCGCCAAGCGGTTTCCAGTGACTCGACTTTTCTCATTCGTTCCAATGCGCTGCGGACAACCCGAAATTGGGAACCGCAGCGATGATCTCATTCAGCAACGAGCACTCTCTCTCACTCCGCCAAGCCGCTGAGCTGCTGCCTGGCCATCCAAAACGCAGCACGATGCACCGCTGGACCCACCAGGGCGTCCGCGGCGTGCGACTCGCCACGTTTCTTGTGGGCGGTCGGCGGTACACCACACCCGAAGCGATCGAAGCGTTCATCCGCGCGCTGAGCGAGAGAGGCCGCGACGATGACGCCTAAACAAACGGCCGGCGATGGACGCCGGCCGCGTACACCTACCCCGAGGTTGAGGAACGGAGTCGATGTCCCGAAAGTCTACAACGAGGCCTGACCTCAGGCAAACGCTGCTGAACTGGGATCCCGCTGGCCGTGAAGAGCGGAAGGCAGCGGTCCGCGCAATCGCCTGGCAACGCACCGGGCTGACACGAAAACAATGGGCCAACGCCGTCGACGTGCTATGTGCGCTAATCGGTCATGATCGCGATGGCATGTTTCCGTCGGTACCGACGCTTTGCGAGTGGTGCTCGATGTCCGAGCGAACTGTGAAGCGCACCACAAAGAATCTTCGCTGCCTTGGAATTCTCAGCACGCGACGCCGCGGCAGCACTTCAAACTTCTACACGATCGACTCTAGAAAACTCTTCGCGATCGGTGTCGTCGATGGGCCAGAAGTGGCCCAACAGATGGGCCAAAATGGCCCCACAGAAGGGCCAAATTGGCCCATCGGAGAGGCCAAATTGGCCCTTCGACATAATAAGGAATTAACTCTTACTGAACATGAACCTACCACCTCCTCTACTGCGTGCGCAAACGAAGTGGAGGAGGTGGAAGTTTTCAAAAGAAAGGTTCGGGAAGCATTTCCGAACCTTCTCCGCTGCGATAGAGCGATCGACGCCGCGATCGCCAACGGCTGCACGATCAAGCAACTTCGCGATCGCGTACGGTGGTTCCGCGACCACCAGTTTCACTGGAAGTATGGCGGGCAAGATTACCGAATGGGAGCGCTTCACGACGGCCTCGCGAGCGTGTTACCAGGCATCGCCGCCGACAAAGGATGGCCTCATCAATGAACCAACAAACGATATTGTCGATCCAACCGACGACGTGCATTTTTTGCGACCGTTGCGGCGCCGACGAGTTTGTCGAGACGCCGATTCACAACGGCGAGTCGGTCCGCTGCGACTGTGCCCAATGCGGAACGACGATGGGCTTCCCCGTTTGGTACGGCCAGACAATCGAACTGGAACAACGCCCGCTACAACGACCAGGAGCCTGGCTGTGAACGACGACGCGAATGCACCCATGCTGCTAACGGTCACGGAAGCGGCCCAGTTGCTCCAGGTGAGCGAGAAGACGCTCTGGAACCACACGGCGCCGCGCGGAAACGCGATCCCGACCGTTCGGTTTGGGAAAACCCTGCGCTATAGCCGGGCTGCGCTGGAGGCCTGGATCGCGAAACAATGCAGCGCCGCGGGCGAAACGCTTGCTGTGTCGGATGGATGAGGTAGATTCAAATCACCCGTTGCCCGCCGCGGCCGGCGTGGCTCGAGCTGGAGATAACCTGATGGCAAGTCTTTCCGTCGACGCCGACGGCAATCGGATCATTCAATTCACGAACAGCCAGCGGAAGCGTAAGACAATCCGACTCGGCAAGCACCGGTCCGAAAAATCGGCCGACAAGATTCGGACCAAAGTGGAGTCGCTCGTCGCCGACGCGATCCGCGGCAAGCCCCACACGGCCGACGTCGCCAAGTGGGTCCGCCAGATTGAACATCGCGATCCGGATCTGTACGACAAGCTCGCAGCCGTCGACCTGGTATCGTCACGGGATCCGGTTGGCCAGATGACGCTCGTTGCGCTGTGCGATCGCTACATTTCCGAACGGTCGGCCGACGTGAAGTGGTCGACGCTGATTACTTACCGCAATGCGAAGCGCAACCTGGTCGAGAAGTTCGGCGCTGATCGGCTGATCGATTCCATCACGCCGGCTGACGCTGACGACTGGCGCCGTTGGCTCGCACGCGAGAAGGACAAAGATAATCCATTGGCCGGCGGCCAAGGCCTCGATCGCGAAACGGTGCGTCAACGGTGCAGGATCGCGAAGCAGATCTTCCGTGACGCCGCGCGGCGCCGATTGATCGATGAAAGCCCGTTCGCCGAAATGAAAGGTCTCTCGGCTAAAGGCAATCGCGAAAAGGATTACTTTGTGACGGCCGCCGACGCGGCCAAGGTGTTGAAGGCCTGCCCCGACGCGGAATGGAAGCTCGTGTTTGCGCTCGCCCGGTTCGGTGGGGTGCGCTGCCCAAGCGAAGTGCTTCGTTTGAACTGGGGCGACGTCGACTGGCGCCGCGGTCGGTTCGTTGTTCACTCGCCAAAGACCGAGCACCACGACGGCAAAGAGTCGCGCGTCGTTCCCATGTTCCCGGAGCTACGGCCGTACATCGAGGCTGTGTGGAACGAGCGGGAATTCGCCGACGACGAAAAGATTACCGACCTGCCAGTCATCACGCGTTGGCGGTTGGCGGAAGTAAACCTACGAACCAGGCTGCACGCGATTATCCGAGCGGCCGGCCTGGAGCCATGGCCCAAGGCCTTCGTTGCCCTCCGTAGCACGCGAGCGACCGAGCTGCGGGAAAAGTTCCCCGAGCACGTCGTCAACGCCTGGATCGGCCACAGCCAGCGTGTGGCCGAGCGGCATTACTTGCAGGTGAACGATGCCCACTTCGAAGCGGCAACTGGCAAAGAAAATGCAGCGCCAGCGCTGCAGCAGTTAGCCGTAAGGCCTGTATCTGATCGTACCGAGTCGCAAAGCCCTTCAAAATCTCCGGGAAATTGCAACATGTTACGACTGCGTACTAAGAAAAGTGGGCGTGACAGAACTCGAATCTGTGACCTCTTGCATGTCAAGCAAGCGCTCTAACCAACTGAGCTACACGCCCCAAGAAAATCGGCAGCCCTGTATGATAGCAGGCACCGGCCGTTGAAACAGGGGCACCGATCAATATCGCGGTACCCGATCAAAGGAGAACTTTCTTTGCGCAATCTCCGTAGATTACCATAACGGACGTAATTCAAAGAGCACCAAGGACTTCGAGTGTGAAAAGCGGCCTTGCGGACGAACCTACTTTTCGTTGTAATCTTGGATTCAAGCGGCAGTTACGGAAGGTTGCAGGCCTCGTGGGCAAGCGATCTTAACCATCGCTTTACGATAAATTAGCGCGAACCAGGGCTCGGCCCGTCTGTAGTTGTTGGGTTTCCCGCTCGATTCAGAACAATCGAGCCACTGACTTTTCTCTCCCGGTTACGATGAACGGTACGACGCTTTTTACTCGCTGGAACTGGCAAAAGCTGTTTTCCTACGGGGAAGTAGTTTGCTTTGTGTCGGCCTGGGTAATCGGCCTGCTTGTCGCGTTTGAGAGTCAGCGAGCTAATCCAGAACGGCCCCACTCGCAATCCCTAGCCTCGACGACCGATACGTTGGGGATTCAAGCGAATCTTACGCGGTAGGCCGAGAGGGGCGGCAGAAGGTTGGTGTGCTCCGCGGCTTGTTGCGGTGTGCCGGTTTCCTGGTATAGAGGGCGGCGTGAACGCCGCCGCTAAATGGGTTGCTGTGGTGGTCACAGCATTCTGTTACGCGGTTTCGGCATCGGCGATGACGGGGCCCATTGTGTCGGAGTCGCCGGCGTTCTTTCCCGTTGAAGTACTGATATCGTCGCGCAGGTCCGCCGCATGGCGACGCCGCAAGTAGAGCTTGATGGGAACTTCGTTGAAGCTCAGCTCGTCGCGAAACTTGTTGAGCAAGTATCGCTGGTAGGGCTTCGAGATCAAAATCGGATCGTTTACGAACAGCACGATCGTGGGCGGTTGAATGCCAACTTGAGTCGCATAGTAAATCTTTGGCTCGCGATTGCGGGCGGCGGGCGGCGTATTCTGCTGCACGGCTTCGCGCAACATTCGATTCAACTGCCCGGTCGATACGCGTGCCCGTGATTGCTTGAACAACATCTGGGCGTGGTTCACTAGCGCCTTCACGTTTTTGCCGGTTTGACCGGTAATGAAGGCGATCGGCGCGTAGCGCATCGTGCCGAACGCATCTTGCAGGTAGCGCACCCATTTCCCCGTGGGCATCGAGTTCATCAACATATCCCACTTGTTTACGACAAACACGCAAGGCTTGTACTGCTGGGCAATGTAGTCGCAAAGCTGCTTGTCGACCTTGCTGATCTTCTGCGTTGCATCGAAGAACAACAGCACCACGTCGGCTCGCCGGATGCTCCGTTGGGCTCGGTGCGTGCCGTAGAAATCGATGTCGGTTTGCCGACTCTTGGCCTTGCGAATGCCGGGCGTATCGATGGCGATGAACGGTTTTCCATCGAGCTCGAAACGCACGTCGACGCTGTCGCGCGTGGTGCCGGCCACTTCGCTGACGATCATTCGTGGCGCATTCACCAGCGTGTTGATGAACGTGCTCTTCCCCACGTTGCGGCGACCGACGATGGCCAGTTTCAGTTCGAGGTCGGTGGCAAGCTCTTGCCCCTCGCCCGGTTCGGAACGTTCGGCTTTGGGCAACAGCCGGAGAATCGCCGCCAGCAGCTTGTCGCGATTGCGCTCGCCCTTGACGCTCGTGCACACG
>CAZGMU010000146.1:0-10709 GCA_964526975.1 uncultured Planctomycetaceae bacterium | reverse complement strand
AAAAAAACAACGATCGAAACCTTTGTGCGCCCCGGCGGGTACCGGTATCCTTGCGCCAAAAGACTTCAATCGTGGTTCTTTGTTCTAGGTCGCCTCGTATTGTGCCAGTTCGCCTTCGCGATTAATTAGCTTGCCTTCTAATTTTTTCTTCCTGGGAACATAATTGGGGGAATACCTTGGATTATACTTACTTCTACTTGGGGGTCAATAATTCCTGAAAAATTCCAGCACAAGCTGCTCTTCCCCCAAAAAACACGGTAAAAATGGCATTTGCCGCACCGGCTACGCAGGGGAAAAGCTGTCTTTAGTCGGCTGTTGGGATCCCTGGGCAGATGCTAGCAAGGCCAAAGCATATGCCGGGGCACACCGGCTCGCCCCCGGTCCTACCCTCTCCTTCAATGCCACTATGTGGCTTCCCTCCAACGCCACGACCACCGCTTCGCGAGCCAGAAACTCCCCCGCTCCACTCACTACACATATTCTCGGAGGTTCGGGCAGCCGCCGGGCAACCACATCCAAACACTCCACTAATTGATCCAATAAGGCCTGACGCACCGCGCCTGCCATCGCCTCGATGGCGCCAGGCGTCAGTTCCGCGGCATCCGCACAAACTTGCCGGGCCAACCTCTGTCGGGCAAATCGCGGCGTTAGAGGCCGGCGGTCGGCCGTCCAATCGGCCTGGGGTTCTTCGCCGATCTCGTCTGTAATCACAAATGCGTCTGCCGTCGTCGCAAACAACTCTGCCGCAACCGCGCATTGGTCTCCTCGCAATGGCAGCGAGCTCACAACTGCGCACACCGGCGTTCGCCCCACCCCGCGATAAAGCAACTCATGTGATAATAACCGCTCCGTATCGGTCTGGCCCTGCGCAACCACGCGTCCCTCGGCGAGGGGAATCACGTCCGTGGTCGTCGACCCCACATCAATCAGCAGCCCCGTTCGCGACGTTACAAACCGTGCTGCAAAGCTAGCCAGCGCATGCCAGTTGCTCGCTGCCGCCAAGAGTGGCGTCTCGCGCACCTCCTGCGTCGGCGCCAATCGCCCATCCACCAAGTACACCAGCGCATCTCCGCGCCGATCAATCTGCTCGACGGCATTCAGAATATGCTGAACCCCGGCCGCTTTGCTCTCAAAGCAATCACACAACTCCGCCGTCATCGTCACTGCTAATCGCCCCGGCCGTGGAGTGAGTGCGATCAGTTCAGATAACTTTACCGCGAGCCCAGCAGGATCTCGCCATACCGGAAACGGCAGCGAAGCGGCCCAGCCTTCGCCGTCGGCCGCTTTCAAATTCGCTCCTCCAATATCAATCCCCACCCATGTCATCGCAGATAACTCACATTTCCATTGGAATCGAACTCGACCCCTCGACTGGAAAACTCGATCGGCCGCACCTCCCCCTGCGCGACCTGGCACATCGCCTCGGCCAGATTACCAATTGCAGCGGTTCGCAATCCCACATACGAAGTCGTCAACCGCGGGTTAATCTCGATCACTGCGTCCTGCGATCCGTCCGGCTCACGTCCCAAGACGAGATCGACGCCCACATATCCCGCCGTCGGTGGCAGCGCCGCGACTGCCCGCTCGGCCAACTCCCGTGCTCGTTCCGCGAGCCCCGCCGTCAGCGGCAATTCGCCACCCATATAACGGAACCGCCCGTCCTCCGAAATTCGCTGCTTGCAAGGTGGCAACGAAACATTACCACTCGGCCCACACAACACGGCAACACTCGCCGCGAGACCTGGCATATAACTTTCCAACCGCCGTGGCCAGGCATACGCCGGAGGCGTATCGTGACGGCTACTTACCATGTAAGTATCCTGCGACCCTGCTCCATGCACCGGCTTGATCACCGCTGGATAGGGAATGTCCGCTGGCAACGGCTCATCTGGCTCCAACACGCGGCCGTTCGGCACAGCCACTCCAGCCGCGGCCAATGTCTCACAGGTCCGCTGCTTGTCCGCTGCGAGTCGAATGAAATCCGGCGCCGGCGACATCAATCGCCTGCCTCCTGCTAGCGACCAGCGAGCCGTCTTCCACAAAATGTCGTCGAACTCCGGTGCAATTAAAATCGTTGCATCGGCTTCGGCCGACAGCCGTTCGAGTTCCTCCCGATGCGACGTCCGGCTATGCACATCCACCACAGCGCAGCCCGGCAAGGCAAGTTGCAGCACGCGCGGATCGCGCAGCGCGCTCACGCGACAATCTTTGATTCGCAGAAAATCACCGGCCAGCGCGCCGATCATGGCCGTCCCTTCGCGAACAAGAGAGGCTGGCACGGGCCCTGGTTCATCCACCAACCCACCGCCCGTGGCCCATTCGTAGAGAAAGACGTGCATGCGAGGGTCGAGAGCCAAGAGTCAAGAGTCAAGAGCCGGAACCGAAGCAAACGATTCACCACTCGATCTCTGGCTCTTGACTCTCCGCTCTTGACTCTTGACTAAAAAATCCCCAACTGATCCCGCGCGTCCTCGCTCATTCGATCGGGTGTCCAAGGCGGCTCCATGACGAGCTTCACATCGACTTCGCAGACGCCATCCAGCCGCTTCACCGCATCCTGCGACTGGCTCAAAAGCTGCGGCCCCGCTGGGCAGGCCGGGCTCGTCATCGTCATTTCGACCGCGACGTTGGACTTCCCCTCTGGCTGCTCCTCGATCTTGATGTCGTAGATCAGCCCCAGGTCGACGATATTCACGAACAGTTCGGGGTCAACGACGCTCTTCAGAGCTTCGCGTATTTTATCTTCCGCGATTGGCATTTTTCTTACTCCTCTTCGTTCGGCTCCGGCAGAAATTCGATGCGTTCGTAAACTTCCCCCAATGGCAGCTCTGCCTCGATTTCCTCTAGGGGAATAGTCGCGCCCAAGTCGGCGTACGACTCGTGACGAACCCCTGATCGGTGCGCCGGTACAGAGCGATGGCTGGCACATCTTGCTCGACCAGCAGGTATACCTGCAGCGTGGGAATTATCAGATAGGTCTCTTTCTTTTCCGTCTGATCGTCGCGTCGCGTGCTTCGCGACAGCACTTCCACAATTATCACGGGCCGATCTTGAAACGTGTCCGCCGGTGGGTTTCGATCACGAACGACTGAAACATCGGGATAGTAGAGCCGCACATGCGTTGGTAGCCTGACACGCACCTTCGTGTCTGAATTGAACGGTTGACACGGTTTCCCTCGTAACCTGGCCCTCAATGCACCGAGAATATTGGACGCGATTTGGTTGTGAGCGTTCTTCGCCGCTGCCATCGCATAAACAAAATCGCCCAGATACTCATGCTTGACCTGCGACTTCAACTCTCCACGCAGATATTCCTCGGCGCTGATCAGTGGTCGTTCCGGTGCAGTGCTCATGATCTATAGGATACGCGGTCCTACATATTGATTCAATCAAGCAGGGCTCCCAGGCCTTTATGCGTCGAGCTTCCTACTTGCACTATCCATCTCTTATGGCCTGCGCCAATTTTCTAACTGCAACGGGTAGCCAAGTGATTGGATTCGCTCGTAGTGCTCAATATTGCCAGTGATGAGTGGCAATGTTTCGGCCAGGGCGATCGCCGCAATAAAAGGATCGGCTCCGCCGATCGGTTGGCCAATTCGATGAAGGTCGCCGAAAATATAGCCCGCTATTTCCGCGGCTTTCAGGCCCAAAGAGATGACTTCATGCTTTCCCGCCTCAATGTCCGAAATCAGGCCGGCGATTCGATCGTCGCGTCCTTGCCTGCGGGCTCTATCCACGAACTCAGCGACCGTGATGACCGAAAAAGTAAAACGGCCGAATACGTCAAGATAAGCCTTCTGCTTTCGCTCGAACGGTTTGATCTCGCCCCCGCAGAGATTCCGACAACATATCGGTGTCAAGGAGAGACCGCTCCATCAAACCAATCTCCCCGACTAATTATCGAGTCGCAATGGTCGCGATCTTCTTTCATAAGCTGCTGCCATGACGCTATCCATCAATTCTGGCTCGTCGGCGAATAGCCCGATGATCCGCTTGGCACGCTGCGAACCTTCCGCGGAAGCATTCGGCGAAGACTTCAGCTCACTATCGAGCACGAGGCGCAACTTTAGCTTCTCCTCGTAACTGAGGCCGTGGATCGCGCCGACGATGTTTTCAAATGGCGACATAATGTAATTATAGCACGCGTCCATCTCCTAAAAACACGGGTCGGCGGGGGATAGCCCTTGCTCTTTTCCCAAAATTTCGGCGAATGGGCGAGTCCATCCCCGTCGGGGTGAACCCAGCGGCTCGCTGTTGGGGTTGAGTTTCGCTTGCTGTTATGCGTTTAGCTTCACCCCCGGGTCATCTGCTACGTTGACCCACACGTGTACGTGGGGCGCGCCGCGGTAGTGCCAGACGAACGACGGGCCTTCGATGCGCCAGTTGTCCCAGACTTTATCCTTGCCGATGTCGCCTTGGGCGTAGTAAGCAAGGTGGCAGGCATCGAGGCCGCCTTGCGACTTGATGCACCTGGTTACTTCGTCGCGATCGCTCTGCCGGTAAGGCTCGACCAGCATCGTCATGACCTTTTGCAAATGCTCTTTCTGGTCGCTCGATAGATCGGTGATCGCGATGCCCTGAAAGTCGCCTTTCTTGCCGCGGAAGCCGACTTTGCTCTCGGGCGGCAACCCTTGGACGACGAGGGCTTGCTTCTGCTGCTTGCCGTCGAGCATTTGGTAGAGCTTGTTGGCCGCTTGCGCTTGCGGCCAGAAGACGTTGCCGGGATGAGTGGGCTCTTCGTCGAAACTTTCGGCCGCGTGGCCGTAGAAGATCGGGCCGCCGAAGGCGACGTGGTCGGCGCTGTTGCCGTCGGCGCGAATCGTCATATGCCGACCGGTCATGACGAACTCGCACTTGTCGGTTCCCGGCTTGCCGAAAATCGCGATGCTGTTCTGCACGCCGTAGCCGCCCGCATCATCATCAAGCTGCTTGTCGATCCGCTCATGCCTCTCGGGGCTGATGATCCCTTCGAAGATGCCGCGGGCGATTGCCATCTGGTCTTTGGTGTAGAAGTCGTTGTCGATGAGCGTCGGCTCGGTGATGTTCCAATTGGCGGCGATTCGCGTGCGCAACAGGCCGAGTTTGGGGTCTTTGTGGTCCCAATCGAAGCAGATGGTTTCGCGCTGCTTGGGCGAGAGCGTGTCGTAGAGTGTTTTCACGAGCGATTCGGGGGAAGACTTAGCGGTGGGAGCAGCCGCTTTGGCCTTGGCCCAAACGCGACCAGCCGGCAAGACGCTGCCGATTGTGCTCGCCGCCAGCACTGCGCCACCGGCCGCGGTCAGGAAATCGCGCCGTGGCATCCGCTGCTCTTCGTGAAGCTCTTGGCAGCAATCAGACGTGACCTGATTCTTCTCGCGCGGTTCCATAATCTGCCTCTCGCATAAAACGATTGATGAATTCGACCACCCAGCCGCACATTTATTAGAGCGAAATCATTGCCCCTTTGCAAAGTTTCGTGGGCAAATTAGCGTACAGGGTGCTAGAATTAAGTAATCAGACTGGGAGATTAAATGCGTGGCCAAGCATGAGGAGGTATTAAAGCGAATTCTCAGCGGCCTGGCAGATGCCAACATTCGCTTTGACGATCTGCGCCAGTTGCTTGAGCGGCTCGGCTTTGAAGAGCGGATTCGTGGTAGCCATCACATTTTTCGCAAGGCCGGCATACCGGAGAAAATCAACCTTCAACGCGACGGCAACAACGCGAAGCCGTACCAGGTGCGACAGGTTCGGTCTGTCATTTTGCGACACAAATTGGCGGGTGAACTATAATGCTAAACTACGAAATTCTCATCTATTGGAGCGACGACGACGGAATCTTCGTGGCCGAGGTTCCTGAGTTACCTGGCTGCACTGCGCATGGAGCGACCCATGAGGCCGCTTTGGCCAGTGTCAAAGAAGCGATGCAGTTGTGGATTGATACGGCGCGAGAATTCGGCGACCCCGTTCCGCCACCCAAAGGTCGTCGGCTGATGTTTGCCTGAGCGATTATCGCCGCTGGCACTTCGCACAAAAATACGTGGAGCGCTGGGCTTGAACGATGTGGACGACCGGCGTGCCACATTTGGAGCATGCCTCACCCGCACGGTCGTACACGCGGTGATGGTTCTGATAACCGCCGGATTGGTTCAGCGCGTTGCGATAGGTGCCGTCCGAAAGCGTCGATCCTTCGTAGTGGATGGCCAGTTCGAGCACTTCGTGCGTGGCGTCGGCGACTCGTTGCCACTGGGCTCGCGTAAGCTTGTCGCACCGCAAACCAGGGTGGACATTGGCCAAATGCAAAATCTCCGACGCATACAAATTGCCGATACCCGCGACGACTCGCTGGTCGAGCAGCGCGACTTTCACCGCGCGGCCGCTTCTCCCCAATCGCTCACGATATAATTCGGCTGTGACGGCGAGCGCATCGGGTCCTAGTTTCGCCGGGCCCAAGGATTCTTCGAATTCTTTCGGCGAAATCAGGCGAACATTTCCCAGCCCGCGACGGTCCCAATACAGGAACTCGCGAATACCGTTCCCCGCGAGCGAGCAGCGAAACCGCAGGTGCTCGCGCGTGGGCGGATCGGCCACGAGGACCAGGCCGGTCATTCGCGGCTCGAGCACGATCGCATCGCCTGAATCTAGATGAACCACGACTCGTTTACCAATACGTCCGACATCGGTCACGCGGCGTCCTACGGCTCGTTGACGAAACCGATCGATTCGTGGCGCGATCGCGATGGGCCGTCGCTGGCAGGCCACTCGCTCGACATCGGTTACGCGCGAGCCGACGATGCCCAGAATACCGCGTCGCATTGTTTCGACTTCTGGTAGTTCAGGCATGAAGATTCACCACGGAGGCACAGAGGGCACGGAGAAGACTGTTGAGCTATCGGCTGTCAGCTATCGGCCAGAACGATTGTTTGGTTCAATCACTGGGCGATTTCGTTGCTGAAGTCGCCAGACTTGAGCAACAGGCGGGTATGGAGTTGGCTGAATTCTGGCGAATCCAGCTACGAAGTCGTTTCAACCCAATAATCATACTCCTTTTCCTCTTCTCCGTGTCCTCCGTGCCTCCGTGGTAAATCTTCAGCGGCTTGATTCATAAGGGCCTGCAGTCGAGAATCGATCCAATGACCACCAGCACAGCCACTACCCAGGTGCCCGACAAAGCCGGCCGTTATGGCCAGTTTGGCGGACGTTATGTTCCGGAGACACTGATCCGTGCGCTCGATGAGCTTGCCGTCGAGTACGACAAGGCTTGTCAAGACAAAGCGTTTCAGGACGAGCTTTCGTCGCTGCTGAAGAACTATGTCGGCCGTCCTTCGCCGTTGTACTTTGCCAGGCGGCTTACGGAAGCATGTGGCGGCGCTCAAATTTGGCTTAAGCGCGAAGATTTAAATCATACGGGCGCGCACAAGATCAACAACACACTCGGCCAAGCGCTGCTTACGCTGCGCATGGGCAAGAAGCGCGTGATCGCCGAGACCGGCGCGGGGCAGCATGGCGTGGGGACAGCCACAGCTTGTGCCCACTTTGGGCTGGAGTGCGTCGTTTATATGGGCGAAGAGGACATTCGTCGGCAGGCGCCGAACGTATCAAGCATGAAGCTGCTCGGCGCTGAAGTGCGCCCCGTCTCTAGCGGCTCGCGGACGCTGCGCGACGCGATCAACGAAGCGATGCGCGACTGGATGAGCAGCGTCGAGACGACACACTATATTCTGGGCTCGGTCGTCGGGCCGCATCCGTTTCCGCGGATTGTTCGTGACTTTCAATCGGTTATTGGCCGCGAAACGATCGAGCAATCGCGCGAGCAGTTGGGCCGGCTGCCCGATACGGTGGTGGCCTGCGTTGGCGGCGGCAGCAACGCGGCGGGCATGTTTTATCCACTGGTCGAGCACAAGTCGGTGGCGATGGTCGGCGTCGAAGCGGGCGGGCGCAGCGCCAAGCCGGGCGACCATGCCGCGCCGCTCAGCCACGGCCAGCCCGGCGTTCTCCACGGCAGCTTTAGTTACGTCATGCAAGACGATGATGGGCAAACGTGTGATGTCCATTCGATTTCGGCCGGCCTGGATTACCCGGGCGTCGGCCCCGAGCACAGCTACTGGAAAGACAGCGGCCGAGTCACCTACACCAACTGCCTCGACAAGGACGCGATGGCCGCGTTCGATGCACTGGCCCGCAACGAAGGAATCATCCCCGCGCTCGAGAGTAGCCACGCCGTAGCCAAGGCGATGGAAATCGCCCGCGGCAAACCGAAGGAGCACGCGATTGTTGTGTGTCTGAGCGGGCGGGGTGATAAAGACGCGGCGGAAATTGCGCGGTTGAAAGAAACCACGAAAGAATCAAAATAGACGAAAGCAAAAGGCTGCTCCATGGAGATCATTTATCGCGAGGAGAGTTACGCGATCATGGGAGCATGTTTTGAAGTTTACAAAGAAAAAGGTTGCGGATTTCTGGAGTGCGTCTACCAAGAATGCTTGGCAGTGGAGTTCGCGCTGCGACAAATCCCTGTTGCCGCTCAATTTCCGCTGGCGTTGACTTATAAAGGTCAACCGCTTCAACAAAAATACGTTCCAGATTTCGTTTCCTTTGACAAAATCATTCTGGAGATTAAAGCAGTCGCACAACTCGACGAAATTCATCGTGCTCAAGTTCATAATGATCTTAAGTCGACTGGTTACAAATTGGGATTGTTAGTCAACTTCGGACATCATCCACTATTGCAATACGAACGCATCGTCCGCTAAGCCATTCCCATCCTTTCGCATCTTTCGCTATTTTCGTGGTTCAATGACCCTAATCGATTCACTTTTCAACTGCCTCCGCCGCGAAAACCGCAAAGCGCTGATGCCGTTCATCACGGCGGGCGATCCCGATTTGGAATTCACGGCGGCTATTCTCAAGGAAGTGATTGGCCGAGGGTCGCATTTGTGCGAAGTCGGCATTCCTTACAGCGATCCGATCGCAGATGGTCCGGTGATTCAGGCGAGCTACACTCGCGCGCTTGCCCATAAGATCAAGCTGGCCGATATCCTCGACACGCTTGGCGGCGTTGCCACGGAAGTGAAAGCGCCGCTGGTGACGATGGTCAGCTACGCGATCGTCTATCGGCACGGCCTGGAGAAGTATGTCGACGATGTCGCCGCTCGCGGCTTAGCGGGCCTCATCGTTCCTGATCTGCCGGTCGAAGAGTCGCCTCAATTGGCCGCGATCTGCAACAAGCGCGACATCAGTCTCATTCAACTCGTCACCCCCACCACGCCGCGCGAGCGGGCAGTGCGGATCGCCAACACCTCGACCGGCTTTCTTTACTATGTATCGGTCGCAGGTATCACGGGTGAACGGACGCAACTGCCGCCCGAACTGGTCGACAACGTCGGCTGGCTCCGCACGCAGACCGATCTGCCGATCTGCATTGGCTTCGGCATCAGCAAGCCGGAGCATGTGAAATTGCTCTCGCCGGTTGCCGATGGTTTGATTGTGGGCTCGGCGATCGTGCGACGAATCGCGACTGCGGTGGAGAAGCCGCGCGAGCAAGTCGTTCGCGAAGTTGGCGACTATGTGGCAGAGCTACTCGCCGCCTTGACAACCGATAAATAGCCCGGCCGTCTCGGCCGGCTGGTTTGGCTTGCCCCGGACGGTGGAACGAACGAGAAGCGGTGCGGATTCCGGCCGGGACGGCCGGGCTAATATAAATACATCTGAGGACGTCCGAAAATTCCGGGTGGCACGCTACGCTGTTAACCCTTTCCAATACGAAGGGATGACTCAAAAACAACTTCGGCAGATAGGATTCACCACGGAGACACGGAGGACACGGAGAAGACAGAAGGAGAAACAGAAGAACACGAATCTACGCGAATCAATCAGAATCAAGCATGAGGCGGAAATTGTCTCTTCTTTGATCATTGATATTAGCGGGGATTAGTGAAGATTAGTGGTCCTATCCTCCTTCGCTTTCTTCTCCGTGCCCTCTGTGTCTCTGTGGTTATTCTGAATATGGGGAAGTTATTCTTGAGGCGTTCCTAAGAAAGTAATTTTGGATTTCGGATTTGTTTCAATCCGATGCCCCCAACCCTACATCCACCCCTTCATGTCCGACTCCACCCCCATACCCGATCTCCCAGCTAGCGTTCGACGCATGCTTGGCGCTGTGCGCCGTCGCATTCGCGCGTATGTGTGGATCGAAGGAATGGCGATCACGGTCGCGGCGATCGGAATCGTCTTCTGGTTGGGTCTTGCCCTGGATTGGTTCTTCGAGCCTTCTCCAGCCGTTCGCCGCATCGGCCTCGTCGTGGCCGCTTGCATCGTGTTCTACATCTGCTACCGCTACTTGCTTCGCCGGATCTTCGTTCCGGTTTCCGATACCACGGCCGCCCTGCTCCTCGAACGACGTTTCCCCGCGCTCCAGGACCACGTCCTCACCGCGGTCGACGTCGCTTCTCTACCGGCCCACTCGATCACGTACCACTCCGACCTTGTCGAACAGACGAACCAGGCCGCCACCGCCGCAATCGCCGCGGTTAATCCTAATGAACTGTTCAACCGCCGCCCGCTCATTCGCTCCATCGTGACCGCCGCCGCTCTGGTGGCTTCGCTGATTGCCTTCGCTCTCGTCTCACGCGATGTTTTTGGCTTCTGGCTCCAGCGCATCGCGCTGAGCGACACTCCCTGGCCTCGCCGCGTCCAATTAGAGGTCGTCGGCTTTCCGACCGACAACACTGGCCGGC
>CAZGMU010000145.1:7777-10722 GCA_964526975.1 uncultured Planctomycetaceae bacterium | reverse complement strand
AACTGCCCGCAGCGCTTTCCGCAATCGGCAGCAGGCGATCGAGCTGGTGCCGCGCCTCGCGTGCCAGCAATTCAGCCGCTGCCGACCAATCGCTGATGGTTACCGGCGTTTCCTCTAGCAGCAGATCGATCCAGTACGTCCGCAGCCGCGCTTCGACTTGCCCTTTCGACGGATTGAAGAACAATTCCTCTCGCGTTTGCAGGAGATCGCTCGACAGCCACTCGCGCTCGACCGCCGAGACCATTCGCGCGCGGGCCTCGCCGCCCGCGTCGTTGATATCGATCGCCAGAAGCAGGGCTTCGCCGCGCACGCGCGAACTGTTGTCGATTCGCACACCCCGCCCGCCGACCATCAAGGCCCGATCTTGCGTCCCCGCGCGGAGCTTTGCCAGGCGATCGGGAAAGGCGTCGACGAGCGCCCGCATCAATGCCATGTCGGGCCGTTCGGCACGGGTCGAACGTGTGAACTCAGCCTCACGAAACAATTGCTCTGCCGACCGCAACACGCTCCGCGCCCCACCAGGATGCAACTCCAGTGTTGGATCATGCGAACCGCTTCCCGCATAAAACCGTTCGAGCGCAAGCACGCGGTCTACCACATCCGAACGACTTCGCACGGTTCCATACTCCTTGGGCCCGCGCCGAGCATGGTCCGCCGCACGAAACGGGTCTCGTTCAGACAGCATCGCCGCCGTCAGCGAAGCCTCGCGCAGCACTCCATGTTCCGCCCCGGCGAGCAGCAACCGCCCCAATCGCGGATGCGCGGGCAACTTCGCCAGTTCCAATCCGAGTGGCGTAATCTGGTCTCGGTCATCGGTAGCGCCAATCAACCTGAGCAGTTGGTGCGCACCAAGAACCGCATCGGGCAGCGGCGCGTCCAGCCAGGGAAAATCCTCGCTTTCGCCCATCGCCAAGAGATGGAGCAGCGGCTCGGCAAAGTCGCCGCGGAGAATTTCCGGAACGTCGGCCGCCGGCCGCCCGCGATGAGACGACTCATCCCACAGCCGCCAGCAGATGCCGGGCGCGGTTCGCCCGGCCCGCCCTGCCCGTTGATCGGCCGACGCTTGCGAAATCGGAACCAATTCCAGCCGGGGCAATCCCGTTGCCGGCGAAACTCGCATCTGCCGCGCCTGACCCGAATCGACCACCGCAGTCACGCCCTCGATCGTGAGCGATGTTTCCGCCACGTTCGTCGACAGAATGATCTTCCTTTGCCCCAAATCTTCCAGCACGCGATCTTGCTGCTCCGGCGGCAGATCACCGAAGAGCAACAACAACGCATGGCCGTTGCGACCGGCAAGCCCCGACAACGCTCGCTCGCATCGCATAATCTCGCCCACGCCCGGCAAGAAGACGAGGACATGCCCCGTGGTCGCTCGCAACGCCTCGGCCACGCACTTGGCCACCCGCTCCTCAAGTAGGCCCTGCTCGCCGCGTCGCTCATATTTCACTTGTACCGGAAATGGCCGCCCTTCCGCGTGAATGATCGGGCAGCCGCCAAGCAGCTTCGCCACAGGGGCCGCCGCCAGTGTCGCGCTCATCACCGCGATTCGCAGGTCTGGCCGCACCGTCTGTCGAATCCTCAGCAGCATTCCCAGCACGAGATCCATTTCGATCGTTCGTTCGTGGAACTCATCGAGAATCACGGCCGAGGTGTTTTCGAGCATGATGTCGCTGAGAAGCCGTTTGAGCAGAATGCCCGTTGTGACGACTGTTAGTCGCGTATTACGTCCCGCCTGGCGATCAAATCGCACTTGGTAGCCAATCTCTTCTCCAATCTGGCAGCCGCGCAACTGCGCGATCCGCCGCGCCACCGCCCTCGCCGCTAGTCGCCGTGGCTGAATTAAAACGGCATTCTGCGAATTCGGTAGATCATCGAGCACCGCGGCCGGCACTAGCATCGTTTTGCCCGATCCGGGCGGAGCCGTAACGACCACAGCTCCCGCGCGCGAGGCCTCGACTACGCTCGAAAGCACGTTTGCAACGGGAAGCTCGGAAAGAGGAGCGCCATTCATGATCACAGTATAAGCGTAGCCAGCACCTTTCATGAATCGCCGATAGCAACATGCTGATGCTTGCAGCGGTTGTCTTGTATCGGCCGAACGTTTATACCTCTCTTTGGTCTCTGACAGGCGATCGATTTTGGAGCAACCGGACATGGCTTACCACATCACACTTATCCCCGGCGACGGCATCGGCCCAGAGGTCACCTCCGCCGCTCGTAGCATCATCGATTCGCTCGGCTTGGACATCATCTGGCAGACCCACCTCGCCGGCCAATCCGCTCTCGATACACTGGGAAGTCCCCTTCCTGCAGAAACACTGGCCGCGGTCAAAGCCTCCAATGCTACGCTTAAAGGCCCTACTGCCACGCCCAGCGGCACCGGCTTCCGCAGCGTCAATGTGGAACTGCGTCAGAAGCTCCACTTGTTTGCTAACTATCGTCCAGCCCGCTCGATGCCTGGTGTGCCGACCCGCTACGACGATGTCGATCTCATCATCGTTCGTGAAAATACCGAAGGGCTCTACAGCGGACTAGAACACGAGGTGGTGCCTGGCGTCGTGGAAAGCCTGCGGGTCGTCACCGAAGCAGCCTCCGAACGAATTGCCCGCTTTGCTTTTGAAACGGCTCGCCGCCAGGGACGCAGGCGCGTCACGTGCGTCCACAAGGCCAACATCCTCAAGCTCAGCGATGGGCTCTTCCTGCGTACGTGCCGTCGCGTTGCGGAGGCGTACACGGACATCGCGTTCGACGATTGCATCATCGATGCCACTGCCATGAAGCTCGTGCTCAACCCCCACTCATTCGATGTCATGGTGATGGAAAATTTGTTCGGAGACATCGTCTCCGACCTAACGGCCGGCCTCGTCGGCGGATTGGGCCTCGCGCCGAGTGCCAATGTGGGCGAGGGCATCGCGGTTTTCGAGGCGGTCCATGGCTCGGCC
>CAZGMU010000145.1:0-7767 GCA_964526975.1 uncultured Planctomycetaceae bacterium | reverse complement strand
GCTGGCAAAGGAATTGCGAACCCGACCGCCGTTATCCTGAGCGCTGTGCTCATGCTGCGGTTCCTTGGCGAGAAGGTCGACGCGGATCGAATCGAAAACGCCGTCCGCAAAGTGTTTACAGACGGCACGGCCAAAACGGGCGACCTTGGCGGCAAATCCACGACCGACCAGTTCGTAGCCGCCGTGATGCAAGCAATGGCCTGATTTTAGCCCTCATTCTAAGCTGCTCCGAAGAATTCAGCCGACTCTGCGAAGTGTCTTTGGGGGACCGTGGCAAAACAAGCCCATTTGTCTCAAGCAAAGTTTGTGAATGCCGCTCTCGCCGCCTATAATAATCGAGTCGCCACCCACCCGGGTGAAGGAAGCAATCCGAACGGGATAGCGGAGCTCGTTGTGATCCCTACCAACCACCAGTTTCGTTGTGCGCGCTGCGTTGCAGTCGCATGGGCACTCGTAGCCGGCATCCTTGTGGGCTCTTTACCTGCCCAAGAGGCTATGGTTGTTACGCCGAGCGGTCAGCCAGTCGCGATTTCGCCCGAACAGGCGAAGGCTATGTCGCGAGGGGCCAAGCCAGGTCAACCACCAGGGCAACCCGGTCAGCCAAGCCAACCCGGCCAGGAAGGCAAGCCAGACGACAAAAAGAAAGAAGGCGACGAAGGCAAGAAGAAGGAAAAGGAAGGTGGCGACACCATCAAGCGGCCCGAGAAACCGCCTCGCGTTCCCGATCCCCGCGAGTTCAACGTCAAGCTCGACGACAAAGGCCGCGTTCCGCCGTTCAACTTCATCGGCCAGCCTTGGCCAGATGTCATGCAATGGCTCGCCAATCTCAGCAAATGCACACTCGATTGGCAGGAATTGCCGAACGACTATCTAAACCTCACAACCGATCGCCCCTATCCGCTCGATGAAGTGCGGGACCGCATCAACCGCGCCCTGCAGGCCCGCGGATTCACGTCGATCCGCGCCGACGATGTGTTGAGCGTTTTCAAGATCGACAAGATCGACCCCAGCCTGATCAGCCGAGTGGAAGAAGAGAAACTGTACGACCTCAAGCCGTACGACTATGTGAAGGTCTCGTTCGAGCTGCCGCCGGGCATGGAACTCGACAAAGCTAAAGATGATGTGAAGCAGATTATCAGTCCGACGGCGAAAGTCTTTCCGCTTGCCACCTCAAAGCGACTGCTTCTGATGGATACAGTCGCCAACCTGCGCACCGTCAGCGAGCTCTTCAACAACGAACGCATGGTGCAGGACGGCAAGATCGTGCCGAAGGAATACTTCCTGAAATATGCCCGGCCGCAGCAGGTGATCGAAATCCTGTACATGATGGTTGGCGTCGATCCCAAGGGAAAACCGGCGCAAACCGATCCGCAAGCTCAGCAGCGGCAAATGGCCATGATGCAGCAAATGCAGCAGCAGGGCCGCGGCGCCGAGGCGGCAAAGATGATGCAGAAGGGGGCGGATGATGCACCCAAGGTGTATATGGCTTACAACCGCCAGCGCAATAGCGTGCTGGTCAACGCGCCGCCCGAAATCCTCAAGATCATCGAGCAAACGATCCGCTACCTCGATGTGCCGTATGGAGATACGTCCTTCCAGGCCGAAGTCGGAGCGGTCGGCGCCGGCTCAGACGGTCAGCGAGAAATGAAGCGCTACCCGTTGCAGAATCTCGATCCAGGCAAGTTCGTTGCCACGCTGGAAGAGATCGGTGGGCTCAGCCCGTACGCCGTGTTCAAGGCCGATGATGACAACAAGGCGCTGTTCGCTCTCGCGCCAGAAGCTGATCACAAGAAAATTGCCGCGCTGCTTCGCGACTTCGATAGCTCGGGGCGCCATTTTGAAGTGATCTTTCTCCGCCGCCTGCCGGCAGACGCGGTGGCCGCCACGATCAATAAGATGATGGCCGGCCAGAACGAGAAGAAGGAGGACAACAGCCGCCGTAGCTATTATTCCGACTATTACGACTTCGGTCGCAACGACAAGAAGAAGGACACCGTGCAAGGCTTCGGCTGCGATGCAGATATCGAAAATAATCGCCTACTCATCTGGGCGACCGATAGCGAACTCGAGCGCGTGAACGAGCTTCTCGTTAAACTTGGCGAAATACCCAGCGGTCAGCAAGATGCTCGACCAGTTCGAGTGATTGACACGGCCGACGCAAAGGCAACTCCCGAACTCTTAAAACGCCTGCAAGAGGCTTGGTCCGAGTCTGGCGGGAATCAGCTGATTATTAAAGTTCCTCCAGAGGCGAAAGCAGCACCCAAGGCGGAAGAGAAGAAGGACGAAACCAAGTCAACTGCTCCCGCGAAGCCTGCGAACGATCGTGCTGCCGGCAACGCTCGGCCGAATCGAGTCGTCGCTCGATTCGCCGAACTAGGCGCAGCGGCCGCCGCTCCTACCTCCGCGATCGCACCCAAAGCCGAAGCAGAGGCTCCTGCCGCGACGCCAGCCGCTGACAAAGGCGCGCCCGCTACTTCCAACCCGCCGCAAACACCGGCGCCGGTCACAATTACAGTCTCACCAGACGGCCAGTTAGTGCTTAACTCAACCGATACGGCCGCTCTCGATCGCATGGAGCGGTTGATCCAAGAGTTCGCGCCGCCTCAGCGTCGTTACAAGATATTCACGATGCAGTACATCCGCGCATCGGATATGTGGTTGAACCTGACGAATTTCTTCAAGGAAGACCTGGATTCGAAGAACAAAAACGACGACTTCGCTAGCTGGTGGTACGGCTACCGTCCACGATCGAGCGACGATAAGTCGGCCGCTGGCACGGGCTTGTCGAAACGCCGCAAGTTGATGTTCGACTACGATCCGCCTAGCAATACAGTTATCGTGGCCAACGCCTCGGCCAGCCAAATGGCCGAAGTCGAACAACTGATCAAAGAATACGACAAACCCCCTCGTGCAGATTCGGCCGAAAAGCGGGCGACGATGCCGATCAAGATCAAGTATTCGCGCCCCACGATCATCGCCGCTGCTATAAAAGAAGTTTACCGCGACTTGCTCAGTTCGAAAGACAAAGAGTTCGAACGCGGAGATCAGAAAGGCGATAAGCGCGCGAGTGCCGAGCGCGTGACCATCATCGACTACTCAGGCGGGGGCGACGACGGCGACAGCCGGCCATCGCAGATCAAACTCGGTTTCGATGGCGCGCTCTCCTTGGGAGCAGACGACGTTTCGGGCATTCTGATCGTGTCGGCCCAGAAAGGCATTTTCGACGACATTGTGAAGATGGTCCACGAACTAGACGAGCAAGCCGCCCCCAAGACCACCGTGCAGGTTCATCGTGTTTATGGCACCGTTTCTGCCGAAGCACTGCAGAAAGCGCTGGAGAAAGCCGTAGGAAATGCGTGGATCGGCAATCGCCCCGAGCAGCAGCCCAATCAAACCGGCAATCCCGAAGGCGAAAAAAAGCCACCCAGCTCAAAACGCAGTAGCCGCGGCGATCACAACCAGGAAGGCGACAAGAAGTAACGCTTAACGCCAGGAACCGTTAACGCCCATTTAGCGGCGGCGCTCACGTCGCGCTCCAACAAGCTCTGTCGCTCTCAACGAAACTAAAGCACCGCCATCTACCGCCGATTCTCCACCGGTGGCAAAAACACAGGCTTACCCCGCGCGACTCGCCCGTTCGATTGTATCTGCTCTTCCTGCGCCACAGCGGTCCTCGTCAGGTCGTTTCGTAGCTGAGCAATCTCCATCTTGAGCGCTGCGACTTCTTGCGAGTCGCGATGCGATGCCTCCAGTGTCGCCAGCTTGAGTTCCACCGCTGCCTGCCGCTCCGCGAATCGTCGCTCCTGGTCGTTCGTCGCTTGCTCCAAGTGACGAATAAGTCCAAACAGTTTGTCGCCATCGGGCTGCGTGAATTGAAGACGATTATTGTTTTTCAGGTCTCCGACCTTGCTTTCGAGCCATTTTCGCAGTCCCTCTTGCCGCTGCTCGACAGTCTCGAATTGCCGATTGATGGCAACGATCTTCTCGTCGACCCCTGCCAGGATGCCCGCGTGGCGAAACGTCGTTTGCCCGATCCACAGGATCAGCGCGCCAAGAACCGCGCTCGTCAGGCTGCTGCCCAAACGATCGAGCGTGTTGTGCATATTATCGCCAGTTGCCATGGCACGGCCTCTGTTCGCCTCGAGAATCCGGTATCATCCGATGATCGGCCGGAATAATCGGCAAACTTGAACGACAGCACCATTAAGAGATTGCCTCAACCAACCACGATCAACGCCAAAGAGAGAAATTTAACGGCGCGAGCGCCGAATCTCCAATCAACCGGCACCCGTGCAAGCGCTAGCAGTGATGGTGCCCGCGTGGACATGGCTGGCATTCCTCCTCGTCGTGCGTTTCGAATTCGAGCGTCGAGTGTTGAATGTCGTATTGCTCGCTTAGCCGCAGCTTCAATTCCTGTTTAATGGATGTCCATCGATCAAGTTGCGCCGGTTCGACGACCACGTGTGCCTCCAGCGCGCTATGGTGCTCGTCCAGTTCCCATAAGTGCAAATGATGCACCTCGGCCACACCAGCGATCGACTGCAAATCCGCGATTAGTTTTTCTGCCTCCACGCCGGCAGGAGCCCCTTCCATCAAAATGTGAATTGCCCGCCGTATATCCGGCAGACTGTGCCAGATCGTGAACAAGGCGACGAGCAGTGTAACGACCGAATCGATCCACAACACCCCGAACCACAGAATGATCGCCCCCGCCACGATCACGCCGAGTGAGGAAAACGAATCGGCCAGGTTGTGCAAGTAAGCGGCCCGCACGTTCAAGTTGTCGCGAGACAACGCGTACAGTACGACGGTAGTCGCGATATTGACTGCCAATGCAAGGGTCGCCACGCCGACCACGATCCAGCCGTCGATCGTTCGTGGAGAGAAAAACCGCTCGAACGCTTCGTAGATCAGTAGCAGGCTGATCACGACCAGGATCGTCAGGTTGATGAGCGCGCCGATGATTTCGGCCCGACGATACCCAAACGTCCGCCGTTCGTCCGACGGCCATCGTCCAATTCGCCGGGCAATGAGCGCGATGACGAATGATCCGCAGTCGCTCAGGTTATGCACCGCGTCGGCCACCAACGCCAAACTTCCAGATAGCAACCCAGCAGCGACTTCGACCACAGTCAACAACAGGTTCAATACCAGGGCCACCACCAGCCGCCCGTCGCTGGCATGCTCGTGCGCATGATGGTGATCGTGTGGCATATACAATACGTGAAGGAAAAAGATGCGATAACCAGGGGTACCACATCGTGGCACCTCACTACTCTTTCATTATCGCCCACGAACAATCGGCACGTCGACCCGCCTATAGATGCCATGATGGGCCTGGGCAATTGTCCGTAGATTCTGCTCATTATTGGCCGACGTGATGCCCATGCCGAGTGTGTGAACCATGAAGTTCCATTGATTGGGCTGCGTCAAATGTGACAGCACATCCAAACGCACCGTTTCGCTATATCGCAAATCCCCGTCCCACAGCAAATACACTGCTTGCGGTTGAAGCGAGGCAGCCAGTTCCATGGCGTTGATCAACTCACGATTCTTTCCCGCAGCCAGCATGGCCTTCGGTGCCCACTCAGCCAGCCGTTTTTTGTTCTCCGGCGTGGCAGGCACCATATCTGTTTCATGCCGAGGGTAAAACATCGGATAGGTTTTATCGCTTACGAAAATCACATAAAAACTTTGTCGCGGCGAGAGGCCATTCACGGTTCGTATCAATTCCGCCACGGCCATTTCGAGCCGGCCGCCTTTCATGCTGCTCGAATTGTCCACGACAAATACAAAACGGTTTCCTTTTGCGGCCGTACCGAAAAACATCGTCTGTTCCGATCGACCACCTGTCCGTGAGTCCTTCGCGACGCTTCCTTTCTTGCCGCCCTCCTTCCCTTCTCCAAGCCCCGTTCCTTCTCCCTCGTTGGCTAACCCGCCTTTACCAGACGGAACGATGCCATCTTCTGTATCGTGAGCATCGAGCAATCCCAATTCGCCGGGGGAAGCTGGCTGGATTGCCGATTCGAACTCGATCGGAATGGGGGAAGCACTTACCGGACTAACAGCTTCGAATTGCGGCAAATCCACCGACACCGTTTCTACGCCAGTAGCTCCAAGATCGGCCAGTTGATGCGGCTCGAAGGTCTCTACATCCTTGGTCGGTTTATCGCCAAGTAACAGCGTGGTTGCTGGTGAGTACGTCTCGTCGTGCTCGATCGTGGCGACCGTGATCGAAACCGCGGTAATCATAATTGCCGCATGCGCCAACAAACTGCTCATCACCGGCGATGTCAATCTCCGATAAATCCCACGCGACCGTTGAACCAAATCAGCGACCCACGAGTCGCTCGCTAAGAAAGTCTTCCCAACTAATTCTTCTTCAAAGGGCGATGCTTCAACCGGAGCAATCGCCTCGGGCAGAACACCCATCGCGAGTTCCGTTCCCTCGGGAACCACTTCCGTAACCGGTCGCCAGTCATAAGATGACTCCAAGCCGTTCACACGCGGCGAGGCTGCTTCAGCAGCCGCATCGCTCGCCGCATTCGCCACCTCGAGCCGGGCAAGATCAGTGCGAATACGACAGGCATCGATCTCAAGCTGCTTCACACGGCGGCGCGCGGATTCCAAGTTCCGCTCTAGCCACTCGGAATGGGACAGATCGTGTGACATCGGCGCAGCCAACGGCTCAGATAAGATTGCTTGGAACCATTGCCTCCGATCCAGTCTCTGTCCGGGGGCTAATATAACCCTTGGGCCGGAGAGATTCCAAGCAGCCACCAAGAATTTTCAGGGTTTTATGAAGCGGCGGCCGGCGGTTCGGCCGCTTTTTGCAGGGCCAGACCGATTCGCGTCAAACAGCGTTCGCGGCCAAGAATGGCCAGCGTCTCGAAAAGGCCGAATCCCACGGCTTTTCCCGTCACCGCGACGCGCGACGCATGCACGATGTCGCCAATCTTAATGCCGTTTGCCGCAACGAACTCGTGCGTCATCTTTTCAAGCTGTTCGGGCGTAAAGGGCTCGATTGTGGACAATTGCTCTCGATAACGAGCGAGTAAATCGCACGCGGCCGCTGGCTTTTTCACCCTTTTATCAAATGCCGACTCATCGATCGCCAACTTTGCGTCATCGACAAAGAAATCATCGAAATCCAGGATGTCCCCCGCGACTTTCACGCGGTCGCCGGCCGCTTCCAAAATCCGTGTTACATACGGCCCTGTATCACATGGCGGCGGCACCGAAACCAGCTTTGCCCGTTGCAAATAAGGCACGGCCTTGGCTACCCGCCGCTTGATCGGCAGCCGTTGCATGGCTCGTGTCTCGAACGACATTAGTTTTTCTACGTCAAAGCTTGCCGGCGCTTTGTTCACACGCTCCAGCGAAAAATGACGCAGCATCTCTTCCAGCGTAAAATTTTCCGTCTTGTCATCGAGCGACCAGCCCAATAGCAACAAATAATTGAGCAGCGCCTCGGGCAAGTAACCAACCTGTTCGTAAAAATCCACGATTACCGGGTTGAAAGTATCGGGGTTCACCGTGTGCCCCATTCGCCTCGCGATCGATTGACCATGCTCCATAAGCTGCGCAAAGTCGCGGTTCTTCAAATACTTGTCCAGCTTGCGCTTACTCAACTTCGTTTTGCTGCCTGGCTCGGCCACAAACGGCAGATGCGCGAATTGCGGCACCTCGTACCCCAGCCGCTCGAACATGAACACCTGCCGCGGTGTATTCGACAAATGCTCCTCTGCACGTATCACATGCGAAATC
>CAZGMU010000144.1:10151-10726 GCA_964526975.1 uncultured Planctomycetaceae bacterium | reverse complement strand
CGTAGGCGATCGAGTTGTCGTTGTTCATGAGCACGCCGACCTGGCCATCTTTCAAGTTGAATGCACCCCGCAGGAAATCGGGGCCCGCCGCAACAATGTCGTTTGGCTGGCTGAACCGGTAGGGTTGCTGCTGCACTTGGCCGCCGACCATGCCGACTTCGCCACCGGTTAGTTCCGAAAACGGATCGGTGCGGATGACTTTGATGGCCTTATCGTCGGCGAAGAAATTGGCCAGCGGAGTTTTGTTCTCTTCAGCCTTCTTGGCGTATTCTTCGGCATGTTTCTTGGCTAACTCAGACGCCTTTTCGAGCTTCCAAGCTTTGATGACTTCATCCTTTACCTCGGCCAGCGTGGGCGTCTTGGCCGGGGTGTCGCTCATCTTCATCGCGATGTAGCGATTGCCGTCGATGTCGACCGTCTTCACGGGTTGGTACATGCCAAGTTCGTCACCAGTGAAAAGCAACGACAGGAGAGGACGGTTGGCGTCGATTGCGGTCGATTTGCCGATAGGAAGCTCGCGAAGTTGGAGCAGCGACTTCGGGCCAGTGACGCCGTGTTTCAAGCCGCTGTTCTCC
>CAZGMU010000144.1:0-10141 GCA_964526975.1 uncultured Planctomycetaceae bacterium | reverse complement strand
GCGAGTGCGGCGAGATCGGTGAGGGCCTTCGGCGGTGGTGGAAGTTCTTTTTTGCCGTCCGCATCGACGGTTGGATCGATGTCGGCGTAGCGCCATTTTTCATATTGCGGCTGGAGCTTTTCCTCGATGCTACTAATGATCTTCGACAGCTCCTCGGCCACTTTGGTTTCGGCCAGGCGCTTGCGGATTTCGTCTTTAACTTCCGAAAGAGGTTGCGCCTCGAACGGTTTCTCGGTCGCTGGCGGGGCAGGAACAGCAGGATCGGCCGGCGGAGCTGGCGTTGCAGCGGGAACTTCCGGTGTGCTGACAGGCGCCGGTGGATTGGCGGCCGGTTGATCAGCCGCTTTCGTTTCGGCTGAATCGGACTTGGCGGCGGGAGCATCGGCGGCTTTCTCGCCTTCTTGGCCGGCTTCCCCCTCTTTCTTCGCAACGTCTTCAGCAAAGGCTGTCAAACGGAAGACGCTCTTGGCGGGGCTACCGATCGAGGAAGATTTCTTGGCTTCCTCGGCGGCTTTCTCACCTTCGTTTCCCGTTTTTTCGGCCGGCGGTGCATCTTTTTTCTCTGTTGGGTCGACAGGGGTGGCGGCGGGTTCTTCCGCTTTCTTTTCTTCTGCGGGCTTCTCGTCCGCCTTGTTCTCCTCAGCTTTTTTTTCCGCGTCGGCCGGCGGGGCTTCGGTTGCCTCGTTCTTCTGTTCTTCCTTGGCCGCTGGAGCGTCGGTCGAAGGCGACTCTTTCGCCGCGTCTTCCTTCAAGCCGACGTTCATTTTTGGGAAGAGGGGTTTGTTCTCTTCGTAGAACTTGGCGATTTCCTCGTCGGTGATTTTGGCTTCCGCTTTGGCAAGATGCTCATCGTAGCTGGCCTCGATGAATTGCACGTCGACCTTTCGCGGAACGCGGAAGCCGGGCGAGGCAGACGGGAGCTCAAGATTGCCGTAGAAGTCGGGAACAGGCTCACGGTCTTTGTACTTTTCGAAGAAGGCGGCGAGCTCGGCGTCGGTCGGCTCCTTCACATCGGGCAGATACAATTCGGCTGGCACGGCGGCCGCCTCGACAATGACGCGATCATTGATGCGCGACCAATCTTTCCAGCGTTGTTCAGGCGTGACGGTCTGGAACGCGTACACATGGGTGTTGAGATAGTTGCGGGCGAGCATTTCCTCGCGCAGGGCCTCAAGGACATAGTCGATTGAAATGCGCCCGGCACCGCCGGATTGACCGCCAACCATTGCGCGCATTTGAGCGGGGGTGACATTTCTGCGGCCCAGCTCGTTGAGATAATTAACCAGCGTTTCGTCGCTGATTTTCATTCCAGACTTGGCGGCCGCGTCGGCGAGGAGCTTCGTTTTGACGACGCTCGATTCGACTTGCTGCTCGGGAGTTTCCGGGGCAAGCATTCGTTGGACGCGCAGCTCTGGCGGATCAACGCCGGCCATCACCGAAGGCCGGGTGCCTTCCATCTCTACGTTTTGCAAGAAATGGTTGAGCATGCGACGGCGGTAAACCAGCTCGTTCAACTCGCGGTTGGTGAGTTTGCCGCCGTCCCAATGGACGGCCGTGGCCTTGGCATTGAGCGCTTCGCCGGTCCCCTGTGCGTGGCCGCTATAACGCGACATCAGGGCATCGCCCACGACAAAAATAAAGATTGCGACCAGGGTGGCAATCACCATCAGCATCTTTTGATGCTTACGAAATAAGCTAAAAGGGCTAGCCATAAGTGGGGTATTTAAATAAGTCTCATCGAGCCGTAACAGAAGGAATGGGGAGAGTGCCAATCGGCTCCTGGCACTCGACGCGGAAGGTGGACCATCTTGACATCCAGCCTAGCCCGCAAGTAATCATTGACGGCTTGCCGTTTGTGGCAAAGCGCTCGATTCTATGGGGAATTGACGTAAATGCAATCCCAATAGGGAGTGTCGCTCACAAAACTGCGGGTGGAGGGCCTACATTTTTTTATCCACCGGCTTGCCGAAGCCGGACGTGGTGAAAACAATGTCCACGCTTCCACGGTATCGCGGTATATAGGACCTACGCGGCAAGATGGCTCGCTGGTCGCGCTTGAATTTAGAGAGCGGATGTGCGAGCCATTGTGCGGAAAGTCATGGCGAACTGGCAAAGGAATTAGAGCAAGAAAACAAGAAAAAATGGGGATGAACCCCGCGGCTTGCTCGGGTAGGTAATGGATTCACAAGCACAACCCGCAAGCACAATTTACCCAACCACTGCAATTTAACCGATCGCGCGATGGAATGGCCAAATCAAAGTCTTCAAAATCGAATGGTAGCGCGCTTGTGATCGTCGAGTCGCCCGCCAAGGCGAAAACGATCAGCAAGTACCTGGGCAACGGCTTTATCGTCGAGGCGAGCATTGGCCATGTGCGTGATCTGCCGCAAGGAGCGGCGCAGATTCCAGCCGAGTACAAAAAAGAGCCGTGGTCGAATCTGGGCGTGAATGTGAACGACAATTTCACGCCGATCTACATCGTGCCGCCTGGGAAAAGTAAGCAGATCAAAATGCTGAAAGACCGGCTCAAAGAGGCAGACGCCCTCTATCTGGCGACGGACGAAGACCGCGAAGGAGAGGCCATCAGTTGGCATCTGCTCGAGATTCTCAAGCCGAAGGTGCCGGTGCATCGGCTAGTGTTTCACGAGATCACCAAAGACGCGATTCAAGCGGCGCTGGCCTCACCGCGGAGCGTGGACGACGGACTGGTGCGAGCCCAAGAAACCCGCCGGATTCTCGATCGACTGTATGGCTACGAAGTGTCTCCGCTGTTGTGGCGGAAGGTGCGACCCAAGCTATCGGCCGGCCGCGTGCAGAGTGTGGCGGTGCGGATGATCGTCGAGCGCGAACGCGAACGAATGGCGTTTGTATCGGCAACGTGGTGGGACATCATTGGTTTGTTCGAGAAATCGAACGGACAAACGTTGCAGGCGGACATCGTTTCGGTCGACGGCCGCAAGATTCCGGCAGGCAAGGACTTCGACTCGGCGACGGGCAAGATCAAGAACAACGAGATGATGCTGCTCGACGGCCCCGCGGCCATTGCGCTGGCCGAACGCATTCGAAGCGGCAAGTTCAGCGTGACCAACGTCGAGGAAAAGCCGTACACCTCAAAGCCTTATCCACCGTTCACCACCAGCACGCTGCAACAGGAAGCCAATCGTAAGCTTGGCTTCACGGCGCGGCGGACGATGCAGGTGGCCCAGAGCCTGTACGAAAACGGTCACATCACTTACATGCGTACCGATTCGACCAATCTCGCGCAGGTGGCGATCGACGATGCGCGCCGGCTGGTTTCGCAGGAATACGGCGAGGACTTCCTGCCGACCGAGGCTCGGGTTTATAAATCGAAGGTGAAGAATGCCCAAGAGGCGCACGAAGGGATTCGGCCGGCTGGTCATCCGTTCGAGCTGCCGGGCACCTTGCGCAACACGCTTAATGCAGACGAATTCAAGATCTTCGACATGATTTGGAAGCGGACGATCGCCAGCCAGATGGCCGACGCTCGCGGCCGCCGCACCACGCTCACGATCGAGGGCGAAGGCTGCGTCTTCCAGGTAAGCGGCAAGACGATCGACTTCCCCGGCTACTTGCGGGCCTACGTCGAAGGAAGCGATATGCCGGATGCCGAACTGGCGGACCAGGAAACGGTGCTACCGAGCGTTACGATCGGCGAAGCGCTCAAATGCACCGATATGACGGCCAAGGAGCACTCGACGCAACCACCGAGCCGATTCAGCGAAGCGGCTCTCACCAAGGCCTTGGAAGAGCGCGGCATCGGCCGGCCAAGTACGTACGCCTCGATCATCGATACGATTCAGAACCGCAGCTACGCCTTTAAGAAGGGCGGCGCGCTCGTGCCAACCTGGACGGCGTTCTCGGTCGTCAAGTTGCTCGAACAGCACTTGTCGAACCTGGTTGACTATCAATTCACGGCCAAGATGGAAGACGACCTCGACGCGATCAGCCGCGGCGAGCAGGAATACGTCGATTATCTGACGAGCTTCTACTTCGGCAACGACGCGCCGGGGCTCAAAACGCAGCTGGAGCAAAAGAGCGAGGCGATCGACGCCCGCGAGATCAGCCGAATACCGATCGGCACGCCGGGCGACGGCGAGCCGGTGTTTGTGCGCGTGGGGCGCTACTCGCCGTTTGTCGAGCAAGGCGAGCGCACCGCGTCGCTCAAGGATGAGACGCCGCCGGATGAAGTGACGCTTGATGCGGCGCTCAAGCTGCTCGAACAAGCACAACTCGGCGACGAGCCTCTCGGGGTCGACCCGGAGACAAACAAGCCTGTCTATCTGAAGACCGGTCGATTCGGACCGTACGTACAGCGCGGCAATCCCGATGATGAGGAGAAGCCGCAAAACGCATCGCTGCTCAAGGGGATGAACCCGGCCGACATCGACCTGGAGACGGCGCTCAAGCTGCTGACGCTGCCGCGAAACTTGGGCGATCATCCGCAGCAGAACCAGCCAATCATGGCGTACAATGGGCGGTTTGGGCCTTATGTAAAGTGTGGCGACGAGACTCGTTCGCTCCCGGCTGATATTTCGCCAATCGATGTCACGCTGGAGCAGGCCGTCCACTTGCTCTCACAGCCGAAGCAACGTGGCCGCGGACAGGCGGCGAAGCGCGAGCCGCTTAAGGTGTTTGAGGAATCGCCGGTCACGGGCGCCAAGGTGCAACTGCTCGACGGGCGGTTCGGCCCGTATGTGACCGACGGCACGACGAACGCCTCACTACCCAAAGGGACGGCCGTTGAAGAGTTGACATTCAACGAAGCGCTCGATTTGCTGGCCGCGCGGGCCGCGATGGGCCCGCCGAAGAAGAAAGCTGCGAAGAAAAAGGCGGCCAAGACGACGAAAACCAAAAAGGCCGACGAGTCGCCGAAGAAGTCGACCACGAAGCGTCGGCCCGCGAAGGCAACGACCGCGAAATCGGCGAAGAAAAAAGCTCCCCGTGACGCAGACGAATAGGTAAACCCCTCACTCCGCCAGAATCTGCTTTCCTTTCGCCAATCCCGCTGATAGGTTCGACTTGGGGAAAGCGAGGGAAAGGATGATCAAGCGATTTCTGGCGCTGACGATCGTTTATTTGGTTTGCCTGGATGCGCGAGCCAATCTGGCGGATTTCAACGCGCTCGTGGCGGGCTCTAGTTACGCCGCTCCGGCAATCTTCTCCAACGGCGGCCTGGATTTCGAGTTGCTCTTCAGCCTGGGCAACTTGAACGTATCCACTGCGAGCGGGCTAGTAAATCCGGCGTTCAACGGCAACTACCTGCAGCTCACGGCGAACATTGGGCTTAACATCAATTTGCCCACGGGTGCTTCGCAGATTCAGTTCGACTTCATCCGCAATAGCCCCGCCACGGCATTTGTGGTGAATGGCGGGTGGGTGGATGCGAACTTTCTTCCCGCAACGGTGAACGGAATCAACGTGACGAGTCAATTGCCCACGAACGACAATTGGGGCAGCATCAGCCTGACGGGAAACATCAACACGTTCTACATCGTGGGAACGGAGTACTTAATCGACAATCTCAACGCCACACCGTTGCCCGGGCTTGCCGGCGACTTCAACAGGAACCATGCGGTCGACGCGGCCGATTATGTCTTGTTGCGGAAAACGCTTTTCACGCGCACCGGCTACCATTCGTGGCGTGTCAACTTCGGAGCGACCAATCCAGGCATCGGCGCTTCGACCGTGCCAGAACCGACCGTGCTCTGGCTGACCATTGTCGCACTGGTTGGGTTGCCGCGACGCGGGCGTAGTTGGATTCGCAAATAATTCTCGTGGTCTGTCAAAACTGATTTGAGGGGTGTCGCTGGACTCGCAAGCGTCCGGCCGGCGTGGAGCCTCCGAATTCTTGCGAATTCAGCTACCATCGAATCAAGCCTGGCAAACCACTAGACCGATTTGCTGGCGATCGACCCAGGATGGGTCGGCTATATATTCAATCCTCGGCGATGACATGCGCTACAGCGAAGCTGCGGCAGTGGGAGATGCTCACGTGCAGCCGCTGGATGCCGGCTTTTTCCATCACGTCGCGGGCGCCGGCTTGTAGCTTCACCGTGGGCGCTCCCTTGCGGTCGTTGCGGATTTCGATGTCGCGCCAACTGATGCCGCGCCGCCAGCCGGTGCCGAGCGCCTTAAGGACGGCTTCTTTCGCCGCCCAACGGCCAGCATAATGCTGCGTGGCCGCTTTCCGGGCAGTGCAATATTCGATCTCGGCGTCGGTGTAGACACGCGTGATGAACAGCTCGCCGTGACGCTCGATCATCTGAGCGATTCGCAAACATTCGACGATGTCGATGCCGGTTCCGACGATGGACATTGGGGTGGGGGCTAGGGGTTGGGGGCTGGGGACTGGGGCGGAAAGATTAAGACCGTTGCGATGGTGGTAACTAGGATGATGATTGCGTCGATCGACCAGAGTGTGACATGCTTTCCATCGGCCTCGTTGGCAACGAATTCTCGGAACGACCATGGGGATTCGGGGCGAAATAGGGCAACTTGCGGTGATTTCTCACGGGCTGCGGTCCATTGTCGGCGGAAATCGAGGTAGAGCCAAGTGTGCTCCCCGACGATCGTGACGATCGATAGCAGGAGCGCTCCCAGAACCAGGTGACGGCGCGATACCAATGTGCGTAGCGCGCCGGCTAGTTTCCAAAGGGCAACGCCGAGAGCGACGCCAACTGCAATCGAAACAAGGCCGAGCGGGGCGTGGCCCGAGGCATGGACGAGTGACGCCAACCAGGCAATCACGATCGCTGCGACGGTGCCTGCTGCGTACCAGATCAACATGGCCGTGTTATGCCGTACGTTCGAGAGAAGAGGGTGCCATGCCCACGGTTTTGCGTGGGCATGCAGAAATGTTGCCGAGGCATGGCCACTCCGAGCAGTGGCCATGGCACCCAACGACTCATTGGCTGCACAATTATCATTACGCCGTACGTTCGAGGGCTTGCGCCAGATCGGCGATCAGATCATCCGGATTTTCCACGCCGCAGGACATACGGATCATGTTGTCCGGGATGCCATAGGAGCGACGATCTTCGGGCGTGCATTGGTAGTAGCTCATCACGAGCGGCTGCTCGATCAGCGACTCGACGCCGCCGAGGCTCGGAGCGATGCGCGGAATCTTCACCGCGTCGACCACGTCGGCCGTTTTCCGCCAGTCGGCGTCTTTCACAAGGAACGTGACGAGGCCACCGAAGCCGCGCATCTGATTGCGGGCGACGTGGTGGTACGTGTGCGATTCGAGGCCTGGATAATAGACTTTCTCGATCCGCGGATGGCGCTCGAGGAACTCGGCCACGCGAAGGCCGTTTTCGTTGTGCCGCTGCATGCGCAGTTCGAACGTCTTAAGACCACGAGTGAGCAGGTAGCAATTTTGCGGGCTGTTCACGGCGCCCATGATGCCGCGCAGCTTGCGGACTGGCTCCAGCTTCTCCTTCGAGCCGATCACGACGCCCGCGAGGAGATCGTTGTGGCCGGCGAGGTACTTCGTCACCGAGTGAAGAACATAGTCGATGCCTGCCGCGATGGGGCGGAGGTTGTAGGGCGTGGCGAGCGTGGCGTCGATGAGCGTTTCCACGCCGCGGTCGATGCCGATTTGAGCGAAACGATCGAGATCGACGATGCTCAAATGCGGATTCGTCGGCGACTCGCTCACGAGGAGCTTCGTCCGAGGCGTGATAGCCGCTTCCATCGCGTCGTAGTCGCACGCCTTCACCTGCACGGTTTTCACGCCGAAGCGGGCCATGTGCTTGGTGCAGAACTCGCGGCTGCGGTGGTAACACTCGTCGAAGAAGATGACTTCGTCACCGGCGCTCAACTTGGTCATCAAGAGGCCGACCATTGCGGCCATGCCGCTCGAATAGAGGACGGCCATTTCGCCCCCTTCGAGCGCCGCCAGTTTTCGTTCGGCTACGCGCTCGCCCGGGTTGCCGTAGCGGCCGTATTCCTCGCGTGGCTGATCCTCTTCAATGAAGTCGATGACCGCCTGCGTATCGGTGAAAGTGTACGTCGAGGCGCAGAAGATCGGGTCGGTGATCGAGTCGCCGGGTTTCTGCCGTGCTTCGCCGCCATGAACGCTGAGCGTGGAAAACTTGGGCGAGGGCGACTGCGCCGGCTTCTCGGGTAGCGCCTGATCATCCAACGGCTTGCTCATATGCTTGGTACTCATCTTCCATCGTCTCCAAAACACGTAACGCCCGCTGACGCTTGACTTGTTCGTTGGCTCTCTGGATTAAAAGTAGTTTTGCGTTGTTGAGAATAGATAGCCCGGCCGTTTCGGCCAGGTTTTCATTTCGATCGAACCTTAGCGATGATTCGACCGAAACCACCGACCCAAGATGGGTCAGCTATATTGTCAACGCAGCAACTCCATTTCCATAAAAGGCTGAACAATCGAGCGCAACAAAAAACCGCAGCGCCTAACACGGGGCATCTGCGGCTAGCTACTTTCAAGTTGTGCGGACGCACGTGCGATTGGAGCGGGTTCGAAACAAGCACCAAACTTCGCGACGTCGGCTCTTTAGCAGTTTCGGCTGCAAGCGGCCACAAATCCCATGTGCATTCTATTCTAGTACGCGCCGAACCAAAACACAAGTGAAAGTAGCCCTCTTGCTCCACGAGAGGAAGAAAAGCGGGAAAACGAATGGGGGTAATCCGTCTCTTGGAGCGAAACGGCTACAACTGGCCAACCGCACGGCGTACGATGAAGAAGCTATGTTCACGCCCACGACAAATTGGATGAGCCTCCGGACAAAATTTGCCGCTTGTCTCAGAGCGTCTCTCTCATTTGGGCTGCCAGATGCCAGTCTCCCGCGATTGGCGGAAATGGTAGCTATCTCAGGTATCTTGATCGGCCTCGCATCGTCCGCCGTAGCCCAAGAGCCGGCCGCAACTGCCGTGGAAAAGCAGGCTTCCTTGCCGCCCGCTTCCCTGGCCAGCCACGAGGACGTAAACCGTTGGATCGAGGAGCTAGGGCACGATGCGTTTACCGTGCGTCAGGCTGCGGCAGCGAGCCTCTTGGAAGCCGGCATGCTGTCGCGTGAGTCACTCGTAGAATTGGCCAACGGCCCGGACCCGGAAAAGAGGGCAGCGGCTCGGCGACTCGTCAAGCTCATCGATCAATCGGAATTTCACCGCCGCCTGGAAGCCTTTGCGGCCGATACCAGTGGCCGCCAGGGCCTCACGCTTCCCGGCTGGGAACAATTCCAGAAGTTGGTTGGCAGCGATCCGGCGGCACGCGAGCTGTTCGTCGACATGCAGCGCCAAGAGGGGGCGTTAATTGCGGCTATCCTCGGCGGATCCAAGCGCGAACCGGGCGAGCTATTGGAGTCCCGATTGGCGAAAGTGGTGCAATGGCAGACTATGGGAGCCCCTCGTAGCGCGGCGCCTCCGCTAGGCCGCAGCGCCGCCCTGCTCTTCCTGGGAACCATGCCCGAGGTCCAACTTTCCGAAGGAGGGAGCATTCTGGTTGAGCGGCTACTGCAACAGCCGCCGATTTCTCTTTTGCTGCGCTCCGAAGACAAACAAAACGCGGTGCGGCGACTGGGGGTGGCCTGGCTGGTCCATTGCCCCACGAAAGAGGAGGGCATTCTTCAGCATCGGCTCAAGATCATCTCCAGCGTGGGCCTGGCGGAAGCATTGCCGCTGGCCCGGGCGATAATTGCCAGTGACCCGCCCTATATGCGGTCGCTGCCTCTCACGCGAGCATACGCGGCGCTCGCTGTCGGCCAATTGGGCTCGGCCGACGACGTGGAACGCCTGGAGCCGATGCTCCTCGAAGCAGCCAACTGCATTCCCATTCAACAGCAATTGCCCGGGCAGAACGCATCGATCCAAGTGCGCGACGCGGCCCTTGTGGCGATGCTCCAACTGACAAATCAGCGGCCGTCCGATTATGGGTACCTTCACGCCCGGTTGGCACCTCCGATCAAAGCCTATCAGCTTGAGTCGCTGGCTCGCGAAAGCGACGGGCAACGAACCGAGGCGATTGGCAAATGGCACGCGTGGCGAGCGGCACAGAAGAAGGCCGCGAAATAGACAGGGCTGGTTTTTAACATTCGGCCATTTCCTGAAACCCGCCGTAAATGGCAGGCTTATCCAACATCTAAAATGCTTCTAA
>CAZGMU010000143.1:0-10800 GCA_964526975.1 uncultured Planctomycetaceae bacterium | reverse complement strand
GCCTGGGCTATTTGATTGGTTGTGTCTGAGTAGTGCAACGAAAATGGCTGTAGTTCATCGAACGTGCCGGGATACAGTGGCTGCACCGCGCGATTCGCGGCAAGCAGCAACGCGATCTTGGACAACCAGGCAGGCCCCGTAGAGAACGGTAGTCGTTCTGAGAAGGGGACGAGGCGAATCTTGTCGTATCGGCTTACTTCGCCGGACGGTGAGAATAGGTAGGCGCTGTTGCGAATCTCGGTGCCGATGTGCTCTTTGCCAGATGTCTTCCAGCCAGTGACAGCGGCGCCGCCGACCAGAATGGCGGTATTGTTTTCGCGTGCAATATCGGCGAGCTTGCGATAATTATTTTCCAAGCGTTTCCCGACACTGGCTTGCGATAGCTGAGTGCGGGCCTCGTCGTTCAGCGGAGGAAACTCGTTCTCGGGGAGAATCACGAGGTCCGCATGCTGCTGTGCGAGTTGCTTTTCAAGTTCGCTGATGAAGAACGTGGCTGCCTGGTCCGGTGTGGTTGTGCTTGCTCCGCCGTGGAGATGGGGGTGGTTGGACTGAATGAGCAGGACCTGCGGGCCGGGGCGCTCGATTGTTGATTTCAATCTCCAGGTGCCGTAGGTGACGGTCGAGAATAGCATGAGGGCAGCAACCGATAGCGGCAGCCATACACGCTTCATATCGAAGTGATCCAAGCACGCGATTGCAAAACATGCGTTTACCAACACTACGAGAAAACTGACGCCCAAGACACCAGCAACGTCGGCGATTTGGCAGATGACGATCACCGGCGACTGAGTGCTTCCGACAGGCAACCAGGGAAACTCGGACACCGTGTTGCAACGCAGCCACTCGGTGGCCACCCAGGCCATGGGCACTCCAAACATTCGGAGCACGGCTGGAAATTGATGAGCACTTGCCTGGCCATGCCGTGGTACTTCGCCTGTCGTATCCGAGGGTAAGAGCCGCAAAAAATGAATGACCGCGGCGGCAAGCCCCCAGTAGAACCCGGAGCATAGGATGGCACCCATCATTCCTGGAACGGTGGCACTCCACAACCACCATTCGTTCAAGCCAAAATAGACAACGCCCGAGAACCAGCCGCGGGCGAATGCTGACCAAGAGCTGGGGGCGTAGCTCACGGCAAGGAGCCAGGGGGCCAACGCGATCCACGCCAGATACCATTGCCCGAACGGCGCCGCGGCAAGCGTGAGGAGCAGCGCGGAGACCAAGCCCGAGAGATGAGGGTGACGCTCAATACTGGCAAGCCATCGATTCACGAATCGGCTCTACGCAAGGGCAGCGCGAATCTGATCGATGCACTTGGGGCATTCTTGCCGTGGATCGCCAGGGCCCTGGTATTCCAATGCAATGTAGCTTCGATAAGACGCAACATAAATAGACCGCCTTTAAAAGAGTAAAGACCATGCCATTGTCGACTCAGGCCAATTCCAACGTCAAGTTTGCCCAAAGGTGGCTCGCTATGCCGTCAACCCTTTCTAATACAAAGAAACCGCAGATGAACGCGGATAAACGCAGATTGTTTTAAACCAGTGATGAATACAGGGTGATTTTCATTCAGTTTCCATCCACGTTCACTTGTGTTCATCCGCGGCTACTTACGCATTGAAAGACGTTAGTGGCGCGCTCGACTCCAAACAGAGCCATGGCAGGCTAAGCCGCAAGCAATTGGGTAGCGGATATAGTGGCTGCTCGCACTGCTACCAGGGCGAAATATAGGAAGTCTGCTGAACTTATTGACGGTGCGGAGCTTGCGGATAATTCACACGCGGTGAAAGCACCGATGATTTGAGATATGCGCGGAATAGGCGCGTGTCGTGAATGGAATCACGGCTTACCTGTTGTCAGGACGACCGTTATGGCCAATATCAAGTGCCTTCGTGGCGAAGCCGCAGCGCCGGCGTTATTTCTTGGGCAAGAAAAAAGCCCGGGTTCACGTCGGCAGTTCGTGCCAGCCCGCTCACGCTGGCTTGCTGCTATCCTGGTTTCATTGCTCATTGCCAGCAGTGGCTGCACTTCGGTCCGCGAATATATCGGCAATGGCTTTCGTGTCGGGCATGATTATCAGGAACCTCCTGCAGAAGTAGCGCAGAAATGGATCGACGCCAATGATCAGCGAGTGCAAACCGGATGCGACGACCATAGCCAGTGGTGGAAAGTGCTCAATGATCAGGGGCTCAACACGCTGATCTGCACGGCCTACCATCAAAATCTTACGCTCCGCGAAGCCGGCTTCCGCATCTTGCAGGCGCGGGCTCAGTTGGGAGTCGTGCGCGGCGAGTTCTTCCCGCAGAACCAGAACCTGGCGGGAAGCTACTCGCGGATCGGGCGCAGCACGGAAACGGCACTGGCCCAAGCCGGCGCTGGATTCGGCAGCCTTGGTCCCCGATTCTTCGATCAATGGGATTACGGCTTCAATCTCGACTGGGAGCTGGACTTCTGGGGCCGCTTCCGTCGCGCGATCGAATCGCAATCTGATTTGCTCGAAGCATCGGTCGCCGATTTCGACGCCGCGCTGATCACGCTGCTAAGCGATGTCGCGACCGCCTATACAGACATGCGCACGTTCGAGCAGCGAATCGCCTATGCCAAGCAAAACGTAAAGATTCAGCAAGATACCCTCGACATCGTGCAAGCCCGCTTCAAAGCCAGCACGACGAGCGAGCTCGATGTCGATCAGGCAAGCAGCACGCTCAACGCCACGCAAGCCGCGGTGTCGGAACTCGAAATCGGCTTGCGGCAAGCGCAGAACCGGCTTTGCACGCTGCTGGGCATTCCGCCGGAGGATCTGATGGCACGGCTGGGCCATGCTCCGATTCCGACCGCGCCGGCAGATGTCGTGCTCGGTATCCCGGCCGACCTGCTCCGTCGGCGACCCGATGTGCGTGCGGCCGAGCGCCGCGTGGCGGCGCAAAGCGAACAGATCGGCATCGCCCAGTCCGACTTGTATCCGCACATTTCGATCGACGGCACGCTCGGCGGCTCGGCCGAGAAGTTCAGCCACTTGTTTACGCCCGGCGCTTTCAACTCACATATCAGCCCGACGTTTCGCTGGGATCTTTTGAACTATTGCCGCATCAACAACAACATCAAGCTGCAAGACGCGCGGTTCCTGGAACTGGTTGCCAGTTACCAAAATCAGGTTCTGCGAGCGAACCAAGAAGTGGAAGACGGCCTCGTCGTGTTCCTGCGTAGCCAGGAGCGCACTCGCTTCCAGCAAAAGAGCGTGGATGATGCGGAAGCCGCGGTCAACGTTGCCTTGCTGCAATATAAAGCCGGCACGACCGACTTCACGACGGTTACCCAGGTGCAGCAAATTCAGGTGCTGCAGCAAGACACGCTTGCGGTAGCCCAAGGCGAGATTGTCGCTGGCTTGATTCAGGTGTATCGGGCACTTGGCGGCGGCTGGCAAATCCGCTTGCAGGGCTGCCAGGATTGCCTGCCGCCAGGTGATGGAGCACTACAAGCTCCGCAACCGACCGAGGAGCTATTCCCACCGCCAGCCGTGGAAGCACAAGAACAGCAATAGCCAGCTCGACGAAACGCTCCGCACCCGTACCCTATATAGCCCGGCCATTTTGGCCGGGAGAATAGAATTACAACTACTTGCTTAGGCCAAGTTTTGCTGCTGGCTAAGCCACCGACCCAAAATGGGTCGGCTATATAACCGTTTCATTCGATAATTATTCGGAGAGCGCCTCCAGCTCTTCCCACTTCTGATAAGCGGCGGTTAGTTGTTCGCTCAATTCTTTGAGTGTCTTTTGCTCACTCGCAATCTCATTCGACGGTCGGCTGTAGTACTTGGGGTCCGCCATCAACTCATGGAGCTGGTTGATTTCTGCCTCGAGCCCCTCGATCTTGCCCGGTAAGAGCTCCAAATCCCGTTTTTCGTGGTAGGCCAATCGCCGCTTGCCCGAGGACTGTTTTTGCGGCGCAGGTTGCGGCTTGCTCTTCGCAGGCGCCGGCTTTTCAACCTTGGCTGGAGATGATTCCATTCGTTGACGCTGCCAGTCATCGTAGCCGCCGACGTACTCGCGGACGTTGCCATCCTCGAACGCGATCGTGCTCGTGACGACATTGTTCAGGAACTCTCGATCGTGGCTCACCAGTAGAATCGTGCCGCCGAAGTCGACCAGCCGCTCTTCAAGCAATTCCAGCGTTTCTGTATCGAGATCATTCGTGGGCTCATCGAGCACTAGCACATTGGCCGGCTTGAGAAAGAGCCGCGCCAGCAAGAGCCGGTTGCGCTCTCCACCAGAGAGAAACCGCACCAGAGTGCGCGAGCGATCGGGTGTGAAGAGGAAGTCTTGCAAGTAACCCAGGATATGCCGCGAGCTGCCGTTGACCGAGACCATCTCACCACCGGCACCCAGGTTGTCTTGCACGGTCGCTTCCTCATCAAGCTGGTCGCGCAACTGATCGAAGTAGGCAACTTCCAGGTTAGTTCCTAACCGTACGCTCCCCTGTTGAGGCTTGAGTTGCCCCAATAGCAGCCGCAAAAGCGTTGTTTTGCCCGCTCCATTGGGACCGACCAAGCCGATCTTGTCACCACGCATGATCGTGGTGGAAAAGTCTCGCACAATGGGCCGTTCACCAAACGCGAAAGAAATATCGTTGACTTTAGCGATCAGCGCCCCGCTGCGCTGCCCCTCTTGAATCTCCAGCTTGGCAGTACCGACTTTCTCTCGGCGCTGGCTGCGCTCGACGCGCATCTGCTTCAGCGCGCGAACACGACCTTCATTACGGGTACGACGGGCCTTGATCCCCTGCCGCAGCCAGGCCTCTTCCTGCGCCAGCTTTTTATCGAACAACGCGTTCTGCTTCTCCTCGGCAGCCAGAGCCAACTCCTTACGCTGCAAAAAAGTATCGTAATCACACGACCAATCGAACAATCGGCCACGATCGAGCTCGATAATCCGCGTCGCCACGGCTCGCAGGAAAACGCGATCGTGCGTCACGAAAACCAGCGTCCCCGGCCAGCGCAACAGGAAGTCTTCGAGCCAGCGGATCGTGTTGATGTCGAGGTGGTTCGTCGGCTCGTCGAGCACCAGCACATCTGGGCTGCTCACGAGTGATCGCGCCAATAACACGCGCCGCTTCAGGCCCGACGACAGCGTTTCGACATGCACATCGGCCGGAAGTTCCATCCGCGAGAGAAGCTGCTCGACCTTATGTTCCGACTCCCAGCGATGCGATTCGGTCAATTCTTCTTCGGGCAATCCATGCAGAACCACATGATCGATCCGCCCCACGAGATCGCGCGGCACCTCCTGGGGCAGTTGCGTTACGCGAACACCGGGCGAAAGGACGCATTCGCCGCTGTCTGGACGAACTTCGCCACACATCATCCGCATAAGCGTGGTCTTGCCCGACCCATTGCGGCCCAAAAGGCCGATGCGCTGCGATGATTCGATCTGGCACGACACATGATCGAGCAGCGGCGGACCGAGGAAGCGAATCGTGACTTCGTTGAGGCGAATTAACGGGGGCATGCGACGGCGCGCGGCTGCAATAGGTGAGCGGTGAATGGCAAAGCATTGTACGGGGCAGACCGGGACTTGGGCTAGCGCATTCGCATTTCGTGGAATGGACTTCAGTCCGTGCGGTTCCCAACTCAGAAACCGGCGACCGATACAAGACACGGACTAAAGTCCGTGCTACGCTTCGTTCCTAAGCAGGCTTCGCCGCCAGCCGGGTGATGCGGAGATGTTTGTCCGCGTGGGCGGTGGCCACCTGCAGTCCGTCGGGATGCAGATCCATATCGCGTACATTGGCGGGCAATTGAAATTTATGAAAAGCTTTCTCCGCATCGGGCTTCCAGAACAGCAGAAAACCGCCCGTAGTGCCGCCGCATACCGCCATCAGCGATCCATCACCAAGCCAACGCAGTCGCGCGATCGCGCCGCCGGGAATTCCTTCGGCGATCTGCTGCTTCTCAAGTTTTTGCGTTTCCCAATTGAATAGTAGAACGAGAGGCTCGTTCACCGCACCAAGTGGATTGGTCCCCTTATAGAGCCCGCCGGCGGCCAACCACTTATTGTCTGGGCTCATCGCGAGCGCACGAATGCCGCCGTAGTCGACTTGCTGGCCACCTTCGTAAGTGTGCAGCGGCTTGGCGTCGAAGGTGCAGGCAATCTTGCCCGTGGCCACGTCCCATTGATTCAACACACCCACCAAGTCGCCGCTGAGCAAAAACTTTCCTTCTGGATGGAAAGCCACGCTGTACACATGGCGGGCATGCCCCGGCAACTCGCGAACGAGCTTGCCGTCGGCCACGTTCCAGAGCCGGACCATGTTGTCGTTGCCGCCCGAGGCGATCAGCGTGCCATCGGGGCTGACATCGACCGAGCGAATCCAACCTTTGTGGGCTTCGACCGAGCGGATCGGCTTGGCGTCTTTGGCGGCAGCCGCATCCCACCATGTCAGCTTCCCGTCGCACGCGCCGCTGATGGCCTGCGCGCCGTCTTTCGAGAAACCAATCGCCTGAACCCAAGTATCGTGGCCGCCAGCGAAATTGGTGCGAGCACCGTCAGCCAAGTTATATCGCTCGACGAGCGCATCTTCCGAACCGCAGAAGACGAGCGTCCCGGCCGGGTTGAAGCGGCAAGCGTTCAGCGGCCGATCATGGGGCCACTGCGAGACAACATTCGCCAACTTGGGGTCGAGTCCTGCGGGAGCAGCCATCGGTATACTCGCTAGGTCAGTTAGTTGAGGGTGTGTAGGAATTCCGGGTACTACCCTATGCCGTTAACCCTTTTCCAAATCGAACCATTCGTGGAAACATGGTTCCACGGCTGGCTTGGACGAAAGATAATCTCAGGCAAAGGTGCGAAGCAAGAATGAATGGAACCACGAAGGCACGAAGGACACGAAGAATTTTGGAAGTGGCTGTAAAAAAGGCCTGCTCATTCTCTTTCTTCTTCGTGCCTTCGTGGTTCCATTCCTCTGCGCCTTAGCGCCTCTGCGTGAGCCTCTTTGGGAAAAGAGTTAACCGCGTAGCATGCCACCCTACATTTGAATTCTCGAACGGCCTCAGGTCAGTAGTTCCGAAATGGCCGACGCCGACGGATCGGCCATGGGCATTTTACGGCCATCGATGACAAACGATCCCGTCGAATCCACGCCAGTCGCTTCCAGGTACGTGTGAAACAGCGCGCCATGGTCGACTTGCTTGTCGACCACCTCGGTCCCCTCGGCGTTTGTCTTGCCGTATGCTACGCCGCGTGGAATTCGGCAACCGGCCATGCACACGGACCAGGCTTTGGACCAGTGGTCGCGGCCTTGCAAGTGGTTGATTCCCGGCGTGCGACCAAATTCGGAAAGCACGACTAGCAGCGTGCTATCCAACATGCCGCGCGCGGCCAAATCATTCACGAAACAGGCAAACGCTCGATCGAACTCGCCGAGCTGCTCGATATGAAAATTGAAGTTTTCGTTGTGAGTATCGTAGTTCGAATGGGTCACTTGCACGAACGTGATTCCCTTTTCGAGCAGCCGCCGAGCCAAGAGACAGTGCCGGCCGAAGTCATACTTACCGTATCGCTCGGCGTCTTTCTCCGGCTCTTTCGAGACATCGAACACGTCGCGCTGTTGCATGAGCTGCCGCGCTTGCTCAAAAGAATAGGTGAATGCCTCGGTGACGGCTGTCCGGCGGCGATTGAGGAAATGCTCATTCACATGCCGGCGGAAATCTTGCCGAGCGGTTTCGGAATTGGCTGAAATCTCTTTGGGAAGCACCGTGTTTCGCGGCGGGTTGCCGTTCCCGAGCTGCACGCTGGCGTATTTGGGCCCAAGGTAGGCCGCGTCGTTGCCGCGACCGCCGCCACCGCCGGGCGTGATCAGAATATAGCCGGGCAAGGAACTATCTCCCGGCTGGAGAGCCTTGGCAGCAACAGCGCCGATTTGCGGGTAGTCGTTCGCGGGGCTTTGGCGCCGACCGGTCATCATCATGTACGCGCCTTTGCCGTGATCGTCTTCGCTGGTGTTCACACCGCGCACCAGGCACAAGTGGTGCATCTGCTTGGCGGTGTCTGGCAGCAGTTCGGAAATGTGAATGCCCGGTACCGATGTGGGAATCGCACGGAAGGGCCCGCCAGTCGAAGCGCCTGGTTTCGGATCCCAGCTTTCCAATTGGCTCAGGCCGCCCGCCATATTGAACACGACGATCCGCTTCTGGTCCGATTTCAATTGGTTCGCAATCGCCGGAGTCGAAAAGACACCGAGGCCACCCGCGCAGGCGCTGGCTCCCATGGCCGCGAGCGACCCCATGAACTGGCGCCGCGCGATTGTATGCTCGGGAGACTTACAGGCGTATTTGGCGTCCATCGCGATTTACTCCCTTTAGAACTTAGTAATTGCTTAGGTCTTTCATTCGGAATGGGATGAGCCACAAAAAACACGAGAAGTCACAAAAAGGGATCGGATAACTGTTGGCGTTCGAAGCAAAACGGTTAATTGGTTTTTTGTGCCTCTTTGTGCTTTTCGTGGCTAACAAAATTACTTTCAACCATTAGTGGTTGAACCGAAACTCGGCCGAGTTCAAAAGTGCCCAAACCAGCTCCTGCGCGGCAGCGGCTTTATCCTTCGTGCGATCTTTGAGGTAGTTCGCCACGTCGTTCTTCTCGCCGTCGGTCGGCATCCGCGTGAAGAGCGTCAGGTACAAATCCTCGGCGGCGACCTTCGCATCCTCTTGCTTAACGATGCGCTCGGAAATATTTCCAGAGGCGGGCGCTACCCAACTGTTGATTGAGCCCGCGTTGGCGACGAACAGGGCTTGATCGGCGGTCGCGAAGAAGTCGCTCTGCGGCTGACCGGCTGCGGCTCCATAGAACGCCACGAACGTGGCGATATTGCCCTTCAGCTTGTCATAGGTGAGTTGCTCGATCTCGATCTCACGCGCCTCAAGTTGCTGTGGATCTTTCTTCTGCTCTTCGGTAAGGGGCTTCTTCTTGTCCAATTCGGCCACTTCGGTCTGCCGGTAACGATCGTACACTCCCGTGACGCGGAACACCGTCCAACAGAGTTGCTCCGGAGTCAGCGGCTTGAGCGAGGCAATTGTAAAATCGTTCGACAACCGATCATTGAGTTCCGCAATGGTCGTGCTCAACTGCGATTGCTTCGCTACGATATCGGCCTTCGCTGCCGCAACGGCCTCCTTGGCAGCCGCAACAGCTTGCTCTCGACGCACCCGCTCGGCCAAGGCGGCGGCAAGCGCCTCTTGAGCGGCCACGAATTTTTCATCCGTTCCCTTGCGAACCGTGGCGGCCGCGTCCAGGCTCTTTTGCAGCTCGACCAATTTCGACTGGGCCTCGTTGCGACTCTCTTCCAGCTTTTTTATGGCTTCAACCAGCGCCGGGTTGTCGGGCAACTTTTTGTGGGCAGCTTCGGTAGCGGTATGGGCAGCCACGATCGAGGCAATTACGTCCGACTGCTGAGTAAGCGGCAATTGAGCCGCTTCCAAAGCCTTCAGGGCGGCAGCCGATGCCTCGCCAGCGGCTTTCGCCAGTTTGTCTCGCTCGCTGACGATCAGAACATGCTCGGCCAGCAACTTCTCGGCTGCAGCCAGCGCCGCTTCGCGCACCGGCACCACTTGATTCGCCGCGGCGATGGCCTGCGTCAACTCGGGCACCTTGGCCACTTTCTGGACCGTCGCAACCCGACGATCGAGCGATTCGAGCGACTCCTTATCGCCAGCCGCTTTGTCACGCGCGGCGAGCATCGCTTTCTCCGCCTCTTTGAGCGAAGTCGTGAGCGGCGTCACTTTTTGCCGGGCAGCTTCGACCGGCGGCTTCGCCTGGTTGAGAGCCTCGGTCATCGGCTTCACCGCTGCCGTCTTCTCGGCCGTCGTTTTCGTGAGGGCGGCCGCTTCCGTCGCCAACTGCTGAGCCCGGGCAACGAACTTCTGCGCCGCATCGGCCAATTCCTTGTCGAAAGGCAAAGCCTTGATCGCCTCCTGCGCCGCAGTGGCTGCCTGCTGGACGGGCGTGACCGCCGCCTGCTTTGCTTTCAATTGTGACTCGGCGTCGGTCGCGGCTTTCGTGGCTTCGTCCGCCTTCTTCTTGGCGTCTGCGTATTTGGTCTTCGCCGTGTCCAATTCGGTGGCGACCGGGATCGCCTTGGCTTCGATTTGCTCCCAGGCTTCCCTCGCTTTGGCATACGCATCGGAGGAAGCCTCGACCGTCTTAACCAGCGGTTCGCGAGTTTGTCGCAACTGCGCCAGCTCGTTCGCCGCTTTATCGGCTTGCGAAGCCAAGTCCGCTGGCGGGTCAAACGATCGTTGATACGCGCTGGTCAACGCGATTTCTCGTAGAAATGCCCGCATATCGAACTTCATCGCGGCGATCTGCTGCGCCAGAAGCTGAAGTAGTTGCGGATTCGACGGCGGATTCTCTGGATTGTGCATATCGACCGGATGCACCAGCCCACGGCCAAACATATGTGCCCAGAGCCGATTCGCGATGTTGCGATTGAACGCGTCGTTCGAGCCATTCGTCGCCAGCTCGGCCAATTGCGCACGATAGCTGAACTTGGGAACCGCTTTCACATTGTCGGCCGGAGCAACTTCATACTCCTCGCCTGGCATGTAAAACGGCTCGTCGATCATGACCTCGTCTGGCACGCGTGCGACGGTCCGCCGCGGCACGTGCAAAAAGACCGATTGAAACGACACCTGCGACCCGGCAATCTCGGACCGAATCGTTGTCTGTTTGTCACCTTCCTTCTTCACCACAGCGACCGATGGCGCCAGCAGGGCGAACAACCCCTGGTAGTCTGACTGCAAGTAATCGG
>CAZGMU010000142.1:0-10823 GCA_964526975.1 uncultured Planctomycetaceae bacterium | reverse complement strand
CATGGAAGGTCGTATGGACAGGATTCTTCGGTCTTGGGGAGAAAATTTTCTGGAATTTTTCCCTGCGCGCTTTGGCAAGATTTACAACGGCGTCCATCGCTTCCAACCGCGGCGCTCGTGACAGACATTGGCAACGACATCTTGTATGGAGTTCCGACCAACGAGATGCTCGAATGGGTCGAAAGGTGCCTCGATCGACTCGCTGAAGTCGGCGCGGCAACGATTGTCACGCAACTGCCGGCCGAAAGTATCGAAAGGCTTGGCCAACGCCGGTTCCAACTCTTCCGTCGCACGTTTTTTCCGCGCAGCAAACTGACTCTTGCCGATGCGCGCACGCTCGTCCGCGAAGTTAATGAGCGGCTCGTTGAAATCGGACACAAGCGAAAAATCTCGGTGATTTCCACATCTGGCAGGTGGTATGGCTTCGATCCGATCCATGTAAAGCGAAGCGTAATGCGCGATGCGTGGCCCGCGTTGCTTACTGCGTGGCGGGAGACTTCCGAACCACTCACGGTGACTCGATCATCGTGGTGGATGATCGCTTACTTGAACCAATTGAAGCCTTATGACTATTCGAAATTTGGTTTTCGACGGCATGCATCGCAACCAAATGGTCGCTTGAACGATGGCACAACGGTTTCAATCTATTGATGGAGCGCAAGAGCGCGCGAAACTCTGTTTCACAGCGCGCATTCAGTTTGATCGTGAGTTGAAAAACGCGCGGTGCGAAAAATTTTTTGTGTGTGGATGAAATTTTTTTGCAAAAACATGTTGCACAAAATCGGCAATTGCGTACAACTAATCATCAAGTGACATCGGTTTCACGTTTTTCATTTGCAACTTGTCAACACCAGGACGTTTGATTTAGTTGCGAAGCGAGAGACGAGTAACCGAAGCTACCGCGGAATGGTAGCAAGTTTCCCTGGGTGATCTGTGGCCACGAAATGGTGTGTAGGCCGCAATCGTCACCTGCATTTTTTTATGGAGGAGTAGCTGTGGCCAAGAAGAAGAAAGCCGCCAAGAAGAAGACGGCAAAGAAGACCGCCAAGAAAAAGGGCGGCCGCAAGAAGAAGGCTAAAGGCGTAAAGAAGGCCAAGAAGGCAAAGCGCAAGACCAAGAAGGCCTCATAGTTTTAGGGCCTTGTGTCTCGGCAGGCAGGAAGCCGGTTTCGGTTTATTTGCCGCCGCGTGAACTAACAAGAAAGAGCCGCTGGAGCTTTTCCTGCGGCTCTAATTTTTTGCGCTCATCTTAAAAACCGTGGGGCAGACATTCTTGTCTGCCGAATATATGGCGATTCGATCCGACAATGGCAGACAAGAATGTCTACCCCACGGCGGCTATAGCACATTCAGCGTTGGCAGCGGCGGCTCGGCCTTGTGTGAGGTGCTGATTTGTTTCACCAACCGGTAGCAAATATTGCGGAAGTATTCCGCTGTTGCTTCGTCGTTAAAGTTGCCTCCTGTTTCGCCCGCATCGCCGCGCTGGCGAATGCCGATATTAATCGGCACTTCGCCGAGAAACGGCACATCGAGTTCCGCTGCTCGGCGTTGGGCTCCACCGGAGCCGAAGATGTCGTATCGTTTTCCACAATCGGGACACAAGAAGTAGCTCATGTTCTCGACCATACCCAGCACTGGAATGTGGACCTTGCGGAACATGGCTATGGCCTTTACGGCATCGAGCAAGGCCACGTCCTGAGGAGTGCATACGACAACCGCGCCAGTCAGCGGCAGAATTTGCGACAATGTCAATGCAATGTCACCTGTTCCGGGCGGCATGTCGATCACCAGGAAATCGAGCGGCCCCCATTCCGTGTCGCGCAAGAACTGCGTGATTGCCCCATGGAGCATGGGTCCGCGCCATACAATCGCCTCGCCTGGCGGCACCATGAATCCCATGCTCATCGCTCGAAGTCCATCCCGCTGGATTGGCTGCAGACGGTTGTTCTCTAAATGGGGACGCTCATTCACGCCCAGCAAATGCGGAATACTGGGGCCGTATACGTCGGCATCCATCAAGCCAACCGCGGCGCCGCTGTTCTTCAATCCATAAGCGATCGATGCCGCCATCGTGCTCTTGCCGACGCCCCCTTTGCCGGAGCCGACGGCAATCACGCTTTTGGTTGTCAGGCCGATCTCACCAATTCGCTCCGGCGGTCGGTTGTGCTCAGCAATGCGAACATGCACCTCGGATCCAGTCGGCAGCTTCTCGCGCAGCAATCGCTCGGCCTCTTGACGTGTCTCATTCCACAGCAGCCCAGACCATGTCGTCAGCCCCAGCGTCACTTCGACGCGATTGCCTTTGACACTGACGTCGTGGATCTGTTCCATGCGCGCAAGGTCGCGGCCCGATTCCGGATCAGGAAGTGGAGCTAAGGCGGATTCAATCGTCGCAAATGTAATTGGGGCATCAGCCATGAATGGAAACCTCATTGTAGGTCAGGCTTCAGCCTGACGAAGAAAGATGTCAGGCTGAAGCCTAACCTACGAATTCCATCCCCAAACTACCCTGCGTCACGCATCTTGCCAAGGAATAGCAAACCACGCCCAATCAGCAAGGGTAGGGGGGGCAGCACCAGAAGCGTCTGTGCCCAGGCTGGCCAGCAGCCGGGAATGCAAAGTGATCAGGCATTCGATTTGGCGAGGCGAATAGAGGACTTCGACCGCCCCGATCTCCCAAAGCAGATCGACCAGAGAGATTGAGCTTGCCTTGCTTAGAGTGCCTCCAGGCCGGGGCTGTTCTGGCGGGTTTTCCAGCAGCGCGACGAATCGAAACTGTACCGGGGTGCTGCGTGATAGAAGTTGGAGTAACTCGTTCAGATTTTCGCTCCTGACTTCAACCAGCGCTAGTTGGCACGCTGAGTTGCCGAACTGCTCTGCAAGCTCGCTGAGAGAGCGAGTTTCGTGTAGCCGTGGTTTAGAAACAACTTTCGGCTGTCGGGCCATCGATGCTCGAAGCGCCGCTGCCCAACACCCCGATTTTTCGCATACGACCCATTCTTGTATAGTTGCCACGGCTTATTCCCCATCACTCGTGGGATCGCGTTCGATGAACTCGGGCTGTTCTTCTTGCGGCTCGTCCGCCCGAACGAGCCCTAATTGCAGCAAGCGGCGATACAACCTTGGACGTGTCATGCCTAGCAGAGCCGCGGCTTCGCTTTTGTTTCCACCAGCTGCGGCCAGCGCGCGGACAATCGCTTCTTTTTCGATCGTCGCCAGAAGCTCATCGAGCACAATTCGCTCGGGTTCGCGACGAACGTGCCGTGCAGCGGCAGATGCGTGATGTAGAATCGTGGGCAAGTCCCCTACTGAAATTTCATGCGAGGTCGTGGCTCGATGGGCGGCGGTAACCACCTCACGCAACTGATTCAACTCACCCGGCCAACTATAGAGAGCGAGTGCATCGAGGGCGTCGGATCGAAAAGAGCCGACTTGCTTGCTACTGCCGTGGTTACAAGCTTCGAGAAAGTACTGTGCCAAGATCGGCAGATCTTCCAAACGACTCGCAAGACGTGGAAACTCGATTGTAATCGTCGAGATCGCGTTCCACAGCGCGTGGTCGATCGTCGCATGCGTATGGGTTGCGGCATCACCATTCTCCTGGTGCGTCATCGCCCCGGTGATCGCGGCGTCCTCAGGATGCACCATCACGTTCTCGCCACACGTGGCAATAACACGAGCCGCGAGCAGTTTTTCTCGTATAGCCGACGCCAGGAGTGCCTGATGGGCAGGCTGCATTCGTTCTAGATTTTCCAAAAGTAGAGTTGGTCGTGAAGCAGGCCCGCTGCTAGGGGCACGCAGACGCTCAAGAACCCGGCGCAACAGGTCGTCGCTCAATAATTGGCAATCGATTGGCAGAAGATTGGCCCCGATGTCGTTCGACGCGGAATAATGAATCGCTCGCGCCGCATGGCCGCGCCCCGAGCCGCGCCGCCCACGGATCAGCGTGTTGGCGCCGCTCGCGGCTGCCGCGGCCAGTTGAGCGCGAACCCTTTGCATTGCCAGGCTGCTTCCCAAGAGCGATTCGATCGAATACCGGCTCGCCTGGGCTCGTCGGAAGCGGCGGATCGTGCGGTGAAGCTCGTCCACCGTCGGCTCGCCAGATATTTCAGCCGCAAGCTCTTGTGCAGATAGATCTGCATCGGCGAGTATCGCCAGCACGGCGCAGCTTGACGGGTTCTCGCTTCTTTTGCTTTTACGATTCGGAGTTTCACTTGCCACTTCCTCAAGCGGCAGGAACTCGGCCCGACGATGCAACAATCGGCCACCGCGAACCATGCACGACAACGTGCCGCGACACGCCCGGCCAGCAAGCACTTGTGGCGGTGGGCACAGATCAGTTAGCGGCCCATCGTCGCTGGCCACGTCATCGTCTGCTATCGGCTCGGAATGATATTCGACCAAGCGTCCGACAATGCGGTTTCGCTCCATATCCATCCACGCTGCCAGCGCGGAATTGCAATAAATAACCCGCCGGCCGGCATCGATCGCATAGATCGGTCGGCTGCTGCTGTCGAACAAGCCGGTCAGCGAATCGATGGTCGAGGATTTTCGTGCCACAGTTGCAAGCTCTCAATGGTTTCTACCATCTCCAGCCTGCCTCATCGAAAGAAAGTTCGCAAGGTGCGATCGAGGGCGCTTGCATAGCAAACGAACAGTGAGCCGGGCGGTCCTCCGCCCCGACCAATAGCGAGGACGATCGCCTCGCAGCAAACATCCTATTCCGTCAAAACTCCACCGCCGGCCCATAAGCCCTTCTGGCTCTTGACTCTGGGCTCTCCGCTCTCGACTCAAAAAAACGAGACCGCGGCGCTAGCTGCAAGCCGAGCGCCGCGGTTCGATTGGCCTCATCCTTAGACGCGCGCCGATGAGTGTCCCCCCAGACGATGACGCGCTGACTCGTGGCGGCTGGCGGCCGCGGCGAGTATCTGTCTTCGAACCACCGGCCGGCGGCTAGAAGATGTCGAGGACGAAGTGGGCCCCTTGGTGATACGGGCGTGGAGTCGGGTAATCGCTGAACCAGTGACGATTGTAAACCGGAATCCGCATCTCGGCCGGATAGCGGTAGTACAAGCTCTCGGCGCTGCGATAATATTCGCTACCCCAGTAGTTCTGCGGGTAATACACATACGGATAGTGGTAGAAGCGTTCCCAATCCATCGTGTTGTACGAGCGGGCCCAGCTACGGCCGTAGGCCTGATCGTCGGCTTTGGCGTGGTTTGGCGACCAAACGGCAGCGATCAGCACGAGCGCTGTTGCGGCAAAAAAGATCCGGCGGATCATCGTTCCCCCCTGGAATCATCTGCCATCGAAGGGCGGGCTTCGACGGCAGGCAATATAGATTGCGGGCAAAAAGAGTTGCGGGAAAAGCTCGCGAAGCCAAAAGGCCCGCGTCCGTAGTAGCATCGACCGACGTCACAAACCGGAATGAGCGAAAATCCCGTATAACCCGCACCACCGGCCTCTAAAAACGCGCTAGCGTGTGAAGCTTTGCCGGTTAGGTCTCCCGTAGGACGGACAATCCTGTCCGTCCTCTGCTATCGCGACGGACTGGATTGTCCGTCCTACTAAAGACTTAGAGCCTACCCCATAACCAACCCAGAGAGGGGGGGTCAGTCCCATTTTGCTCCGAAGACTGCGCAAAATCGGGACAGTCCCCGATGGTTATGGGGTAGGCTCTTAAGACGGCAGCTTGCCATCGACCAGCTCTTTTTCCCACTGATCCATCAGCGGCCAGTCGATCGCGCAGGTGCCGAAGTCAGCCATGTGCAAGTAGCCTTCCAGGCGAGCAATCGTGGTGTCGATGAGTTTGTCGTCTTTGCGGAAGACAGGCCCGTGGCTCGGAAGGAGCCATTCGACGTCGCTGGACCGGATTCGCTTCAGAGATTTGATGAAATCACTAATGCTACTTCCGTGATGGGCATCGATGGCACCGACGCAGCCGTCGCGGAACAGGTTGTCTCCCGAAAACAGCAGGTTCCCCAATCGGAACGAAAGCTGGCCCGTGGTGTGCCCGGGCGTGTGCCAAACTTCTAACTCCAGGTTGCCAACCTTGATCTTATCGCCGTCGTTCACCAGCCGTTCCACTTTGACTGTGGGCATTTCCAGATGAATATCCTGGGCGGCGATTTCCGCATAGGTCATCAGTTTGTCGCCACTTTCGAGCGGCTTGGCCGCGAGCGGATGTGCCGTGACGGTGGTTTTCAACAACTGCTTGGCTTTAGCGAATCCCTGAATATGGTCCACGTCCGCATGCGAAGCGATCAGCGTCGCACACTTGGAAAAAGGGAAATCAAGCTGCCGGATGATTTCCAGGCAATCGTCGACGGCGTCTTCATAGCCAATGTCGATTAGTGTCCAGTTGTTGTCGTCGTCGTAGATCAAGTAGACGCTGCAACTGATCCGCCGCCGGGCCTGATGGTTCAGTTCGATAACGTGCGGAAACAGTGGCTGACGCTTCAAAATAGCCATGCAAACCCTTCTCAAGCGGAGAAAACAATCCACCGCCGATGATAAAGGGCTATTGGCTCGGCCGCAACCAGTAGAGGGATCGGGTGGTGATATCGTTGGGTCGTAGGACGGACAATCCTGTCCGTCGATTTTCAAAAGACGGACAGGATTGTCCGTCCTACTGGCACCAGTACCGCCACAATGCGTCTGCTATTGAATCTGAGTTTCAACAGCATCCGCCAGGCCCGCGCGATAATCCGGATAAGTCAGCCTAACCTGCAAATCGGCCATCATTCGCGCATTGCTGATCCGCCGGTTGGCCTCGGCCCGGGCTGCCCGCGGCGAGTTTGGATCGGGATCGACAAATCGTGGCGGCGGTGCGCTGATCTGCCGTGCGACCTCACTGTAATATTCGCCTCGCTCGACTGGTACGCCATCGCTCACACAGTAGACCGATCGATCCGCTAGCGATGTCTCCGCCGCAGCCACAATCACGGCTGCGGCATCTTCCACATGGATCAGATTTAGCCAGCCAGTCGCGCGAGCCGGAATCGGCTCATCCGCCCGTAACTCTCGAATGAAAGGTACCCTCCCAGGCCCATATAATCCCGCCAGCCGCAAGACGACACCCTGCGACCCTAAAGGATGGGCCGCCAACACTTCCTCTGCTGCCAACGATGCCCGGCCACCCTCGCGCTGCGGATTAGGTGGTGTTGCCTCATCGACCCAATCGCCGTTCGCAGGGCCGTATACGCCTGTCGAACTAATGTAAATCAGTCGTCCCGTTGCCGGGGGTAGTGCGGCGAGCAGATTACGCAGGCCACCGGCGTAGGCATCGTGAATCGAACCACCGGCGTTACGATCGAATCCCACGGCAGATAGCACGCTGTCGAAAACAGCCAAGCCGGCCAAAGTCTCTGGCCGCGTTATATCAGCAACGATTGGAAGGTAGCCTTGTTGTCGTAATGCGTCGGCCCGTTGGCTGCTCCGCGTCACAATCGAAACGGCGTGCCCAGCCTCGCGCCATCTCTGGGCTACTCGTTCTCCTAAGTACCCGCAACCAACAATTAACCTCGAACTCATCTAACCTCGGAATCTGTGGCTGAGTTCGCAAGAATTCGGCGGCCCAATAACCGATACGAATTTTTGCGAACTCGGCTATCTTCAATCAATTGTAAATGGAGGGAATCATGCTAATCGATCGACTCCGGTGACGGCTGGCTCCGGCCGCCCGATTCTAAATAGGCTGTCAACATGATTTGGGCCGCAAGTTGATCTCGCCGGGCCTGCCGCTGCTTTTTGGTTAGTTTGCGAGAACTCAGCAGTTGGTCTGCCTCGGAAGTCGTGAATCGCTCGTCAAAATACTCGACCGGCACGCCTGTCGCTTCGTGCAGCCATTTTCCAAACGCCCGCGCTTCGGCCGACTTTTGGCTTTCGCCGCCGTGAAGATGAACGGGAAGGCCTACCACGAATCGCCCAATCCGCTCTTCTTTGGCAAGCGTCTTAAAGTATTCGGCATCGAGTGTCGGCGAGCGCCGCGTGTGGTTCTCGAACGGACCCGCGATCCCGACTTCCGTATCGGCGAGCGCGATGCCGATGCGGACCGTGCCATAATCGATGCCGGCAATGCGTATGTTCGTCGTTGTCATCCACCCGCCATCGATTCATAGCTGATTCGCCAGAATTTAGACGATTACGCTACGTCGTAATCGGCTGGCGGGTTTCAACCGTTTCAAAATGCCCCTGTTCGAAAAACCGCATAGCGTACTCATGCACGCGTTTATCATTCATAAAAAAGCTATGCAGGACGGGCAACAACCGAAAGTCGCGTGCTCCAGGCAAGCGCGTGCTCTCGACCGTGACGACGCCGTCGTCATCTCCCGGAATCAAGGGATTATATCCTTTGCCATCCGCTTTGCCGCCTGCCAATACGCCAAACTCGAAATGGGGTGTTGCCAGATGAGGCTCCAACTTCTCCCAGCCCGTCGCCATCGCTTCGGCCGCCGGACCCGCCACGTAATTGGCAAGCGCGCCACGAATGAGTATCGTGGCAAGCTTAGGTTGCCGGTTGGGCGGGGCCAGCATTACCATCCGCCCGAACTTCTGCCCCTCGGGTAATGTCCGCTCCGCGGCGGCAAAGTCATGGAGCCAATGCCGAACAACCAGATTTCCCAGGCTGTGTGCGACGAAATTGATCTCGCTCATTCCCTCCAGGCTGCGAACCACATTGTCGAGTGATCGGGCGTGCGTCTCCACGCTGCCGCGAGTGGTCGGGTATCCGACACAGAATGTCTGGTAATTGCCAGACTTCGATAATGCGCTGCTTAGCGAAGCCATGCACGAACGTGTGCGGAACAGCCCATGAAGCACGACAATCGCCTTGCCTTCCATCGGCGGCAAGTTGTCGCGCTTGCGGATTTCGTCCATTTTGTCGCGACACTCCTCGTACGTGCCCGACATGTGGCGATGGTTCGAGCCGTCCAGCAAGCGATAGTGGCCCGTTAGTGCGTTGCACTGAATGTGCCAATCGTGGAAGAACCATACATCGGCCCAAAACTGCTTCCCGCCAGCGGTTTGATTCATCAGGCTCATCAAATCGGCAACCTGTTTTTCAGCGTCCGCCACGCGTGCCTCTTCCGCTTTCGCAACAAGCGACCGACCACCAAACGCGGTCGCCACGATAGCAGCACAAAAATGTCGACGATCCATGTCAAAACTCCCTCTTCCATAAATCGAGGGCAGAGCGGCCCCATTGCCGTAGCTGAATTCGCAAGAATCTGGTCGTGGCAAGCTTGTCCGAATTCTTGCGAATTCAGCTACAAATATTTCGACCACCCCAGCTCTTCGAGTTTCTTCACTACGTGTCGAATCTGCTCCTCACTATGTTTGTCAGCCACTAAAGTCGCATTCGGTGTATGGACCACGATTACGTCCTTGAGGCCTAGCGTAACCACCAGGTGATCGTCGTTCGTGCGCACAATCGCGCCGCTCGTGTCGAGGCCCAGATGTTTTCCCACGATCGCATTCGCGTTTTCATCTTGGCCGACCAAGCGGGCTAGCGATTGCCAGCCGCCCAGGTCGTCCCACTCGAACGGCGCTTCGATCACGGCCACATCGGTTGCGTGCTCCATCACTGCGTAGTCGATGGAAATCGGCTTGATCGCCGTGAATTCGCGTTCGAATATGGTTGCCCGGTCCTTGGTGTCCCAGGCTTTGACAATTGTTTCCAAATGGTCGAGCATCTCGGGCTGACGCTCGCGTAGCGCATCGAGAATCGTTCGGGCACGCCACACGAAAATGCCGCTATTCCAATAGTATTCGCCGGAGTCGAGGTATTTCTTGGCCGTTGCCGCGTCGGGTTTTTCTTTGAAGTTCTGCACGCGGTAGGCTGGCGCTGCGAGCCGGGCCGTCCCCGGCCCCGTTTCCACCGCCTCACCTCGATGGATATATCCAAAGATCTCGGCCGGATACGTCGGTTTGATCCCAAACGTGACAATCCGTCCGGGCGAGACATCTACCAACGCAGCGGCCTGCCGAATCGCCGCCTGGAATTTCTCCGCCGGCCGAATCACATGGTCAGCCGGCATCACCGCCATGATGGCGTCCGGATCGTCACGGCTAACAAGCAATGCCGCCAGACCGACACAGGGCGCCGTATCCCGCTTGCACGGCTCGCCCACGATCGCCGCCGCCGGCAATTCCGGCAACTGCCTCTGAATCGTTTCGACCAACCGTTTGTTGGTAACGATCAACTGCCGTTCCTTGGGCGCCAAATCGCCCAATCGGTCAACAGTTTGCCGCAGCATCGTCTGCGCACCTACAAGCTGCAGCAGTTGCTTAGGCGCGTCGTTCCGACTCGCCGGCCAAAATCGAGTGCCAGTCCCACCGGCCATAATAACAGCATGAAGCATGAGAACTAAGGGCTAGAGGTCCAGGAAAGAAGACGGCATGGCCGCTTCAGCGGCCATGTGCCTCTCACTCAACATTCTCAACAACTCACGTGCCACGCGCGCCGACTCCGCAGCATCCACCACCGCCGAGCCAACCGCAATCCGCTCCACTCCTACGTCCAGTACGCTCGACAAATTCTCCGCCGTGACCCCGCCAATCGCAAACGTCGGCAATCGAATCTCGCTGGAAGCTTCGCGCAAATATTCCAGTCCCGCGAAGCTATCAAAATTCTTCGTTCTCGAAACAAAAGTCGGTCCCGCGCCAAGGTAGTTCGCTCCATCTAGCACCGCCGCCCGAGCCTGCTCGATATTATGCGTCGATACGCCAATCAGCATTCGCGTGCCGACAATTACCCGCGCATCTTTTACGGATAGATCTTCTTGCCCCATATGGACGCCGTCCGCCCCGACCGCCGCTGCGATA
>CAZGMU010000141.1:0-10824 GCA_964526975.1 uncultured Planctomycetaceae bacterium | reverse complement strand
CATGAGACCATGCCATCGAGTGATCAAAGCCGGGTAATTGAACATTCGTATACTTCCTGCTGGGCTTTCCCCAGATATTCACGTCAAACCACAAGATAAACCCGTTACCAGAGCACCGTTATCCAACCGCTTGCGGCTTAGCGAGATTCTCTCTAAAGGAGCACTCAAAAAGACTTCGGCAAATAGGATTCACCACGGAGGCACGGAGGAAGCAAATGGGGAGTGTGGAATGGGGAGTAGGAAATGAAAACTCCACGCTTCCCATTCCCAACTCGATTTCTCCGTGGTCCTGCGAGCCGAGCAGGATCTCCGCCGCCACAAAGCCAGTTTCAACTGTTGAGCAGCCGAGTTTTTCAGCAGCCTGCTAGAGCGCTTTTCAGGTTGATATAGACTTTCTTGCTACGGGGTCGACCGGAGAGCGTGGCTCTCCGGCTATTGGGAGCTCGTTACAGCACAGTGAAACACGCTCTAGCCTCCAACCCCCAGTCCCCAGCTCCCCATCATCAATCTACCCAAACTCGTAATTCCACCCATCCCGACCAAACCGCTCTGCCACGAGCCTATCGACATGCTCACGCCAAACAGAACTATCTGGTGCCGCGCTAGCCCCCGGAAACGCAGTCACCACCGCCTCGGCCAACTCCTGCCGAGTGGCCGACACGTTCGTCACGAAATCACCGTGCCCCCGCGCCCCGCGATACTCGGGCTGCCGTGGCGGTGTCCGCAAACACTTGCCAATCAGCGCAAGATCGAAGTCGTACAATAACGTCCCATGGTAAAGCAAATGCGTCCGCTTCACCCGCAAGCTATTGCCGGAAAACTTGCGAAGAGAGCGAGGAGCAGGGAGCAGGGAGCAGGGAACCTGCTGCGAATTCCCCATTCCCAATTCCCCATTCCCAACTCCACCTCGGGCTCCCCGCTCCCCGCTCCCCGCTCCCTGCTCGATGGCCAAGTCACTCGTCCCCGCACACGTAACGTTGCCTGCGCGAGAGAGCAGGGGGCCGAGCGTCGAGATCAACTGTCGCAATGCGAACGCATGTGCCCGCGAAATGTCTTTCAACTCGGGTCGTACGGCGAAGCTCAGTACGACTCCATACATCAAGCATCCCGGCCCGGTTACAATCGCCGCCCCGCCGCTCGACCTGCGCAATACTGGAATGCCGCCCCGGCGACAGAAATCCACGTCGATTTCCTGCTCGACACGCGACGATCGCCCCACGACGACCATCGGCGCGGCCGGCTCCCAGAGCCGCAAAAACTCCCGCTCCGGCGGTCCTTCCTCCGCGCACTCGAGCAGCAACTCATCGAGCGCGAGGTTCTCGGCGGGTGTCGGTAGCGTGAGATCGAACCGGTGCATTTTGCGATTGGAATCGAATAATGGATGGGCCTTTGCGCATTTGCAGAGGCCCACGACGAATAAGCTTGGTTGCGATATAATTATATTTAGGAATTCAGCAGGACCGGATAACAGGATTTTCGGGATCGACTGGATGGTCGTATTGAATAGCTTGGCGTTCTAAGGGATAGTTCAAAAGCAACTTCGGGAAATGGAATTTACCACGGAGACACGGAGGGCAAGGAGAAGACAGAAGGAGAAAAAAGAAGAACGCGAATCATCACGAATCGACGCTGATGGAAAATCAGGACGATGCAGAGACAGATTATCGTTTTTTCTTGATTAGCAGGGATTAGCGCTCCTACCTCCTGTATTTCTTCTCTGTGCCCTCCGTGTCTCTGTGGTTATTCTGTTTTGAAGGAAGTTGTTTTTGAGCCATTCCTGAAAGCCAAAAGTCGATCACCTGTCGATCCTGTTATCCTGTCCATCGCCTTCATGATTTAACTTAAACGATTTGGTACGGATGAACGACTCTAGATCTGGCAACGACAATAACCGAACGCTCGGCAATCGGCCGCCGCTGGGCGAGGAGTTGCTGCCGCCTGTGGAGCAACCGTCGGCGAAATTCATCATTCAGCTTTTCGTCGTGCCGGCACTGATTGTAATCATGATCGTGGCCGCGTGGCTGGGATTCAATTGGCTCGTGCGCAGCACTGAGCTGCGGCCGGAGCAACTCATTCAAGGCATCGAGCAGGGCCCCAACGTGGCCCGTTGGCAGCGAGCGCGCGAGCTGGCCGACATGCTGCAAGACAAACGCTATCCAGAGTTCCGCCAGAGTCACGACGCAGCCGACAACCTGGCCCGTATGCTCAATCGCGAACTCGATCAGCCAAGCGCAAAGGAAGACGCCGTCGAGTTTCGCAAGTACTTGGCCCGCGCGCTGGGTGAGTTCGACGTCGACAACGGCACCGACGCCTTGCTTCGCGCCGCCAAGACGAATCGCGACCCCAGCGATCAGAAAGTGCGCGATGCCGCGATTCAGGCCATCGCCGTTCGTGCCTACAATCTGGCACGACTCAAACCGCCGGTGCAGCTTGCTACTCCCGACCTCGAGCCGACATTACTCGAATTGGCCGCGGATACTGATCCGGTGATCCGCTTTCAAACCGCTTATGCACTCGGCCACATCGGTACTCCTGCTGCCATCAAAAAACTCGAAGCAATGGTCGACGACCCCGACGCGGGCACGCGCTACAACGCCGCCGTCGCTCTCGCCCACCGCGGCAACGCCAAGGCAATCGAAACGCTCGTCGAAATGCTCGACCTCAACGAGCAAGCCGGCATTCGCGATGAACGGGAAGAAGGCAAACAGTTCAAGCGCACCGTGCTCGTGATCAGCGCGATCGAAGCAGCCCGCGCTCTCGCACAACAAAACCCCCAGGCCAATCTCGCGCCGGTCATCAGCGCGCTGGAACAGATCGCCACGGCCGACGCGGATGCATTGAGAAAAGCCAATGTATCGCCCCGCGTCGCCGCCGACGCCAAAGTCGCGATCGACAACCTCAAGGCAGAGAAGTAGAGACAGCCTTGTTCCCACGCTCCGCGCGGGAACACAAGACCCAGCCGCTCCGCGGCGCGTCTGTTCGAAAGTTGAATGATGTCATGAACATCGTGGGGAGCGCGACGCAGAGCGTCACTGGTAGTGCGTTCCCACGCGGAGCGTGAGAACGAGGCAAGGAGCGGGTTGGTTTGTAGCGGTTGTGCTGCCTGTAGCGTTGCCGGCTTGTGCAAAAACACAACTTCGGGCCGATCATCCGTTGCCTTTAGGCACCATGTCGCCAGAGAATGACGTAGCAGATGGAATTTTTCGGAATTCCTAAAGCATTGTCCCCAGAGTACTTCATCTTTGTGATAGCAGCGCTGCGAAGCGTTGCTGTCGTTTGCCTTCGGGCAAATTGTCCGCCAGATTTAGAGTAGAGGGGTGTTAGGCGACAGGGTGGTCCTGCATTTTTCAAACGCAAGGAGGCGAATCGATTTTCTCATCTGATAAGAGTCGAACGGGTCATGTCTAATCGAATTCGCGTTGGGCTGTGTTTGGTGCTTCTCGTTTGCGATGGAACCGCATCGCGATCGTTCGCGCAGTGCTGCGGACCCGAGTATCGGATCGTCTGCAAAACCGTCTGCGAGGAAAAACAAGTCACGTGCATGCGCGTCGAATGCGAAACCGTTTTCGACACGCAGGAAATCTCGCGTCAGGTTCCCGTTTGGGAAACCGAAATGCGCGAGCGCCGTTTCAAGGTGATGCGGCCCGTGCAGGAAACCTCGATGCGCGAAGAGCGGTTCACCGTGCAGCGCCCCGTGTATGAAACACAAATGCGCGACGCCAGTTACGACGTCGTTCGCAACGTCATCGAAACGGCCGAGCGCGAAGAGCGCTACATGGTTGCTCGTCCGGTGGTCGAAACGCAGATGCGCGAAGAGCGCTTTTGTGTACAACGGCCAGTGATCGAGACAGCCATGCAGACGCAAATGCAGACTGTCATGCGGCCAGTGGCCAACGTGCATACGCAACTGGTTGATCAAGGTTGCTTCGTCGATCAGGCGGTTTGCGTTCCGGGCCAGCAGTCGTGGCCGCGATTAAGATGGGCACCCACGACGCAGACAGTCGATCCGACGACCGGCGTTGTGCAGGTCCAGCGCGGCGGCCTCGCTTGGACAAGCACGGTGACGCCGTCGCAGCAAGTCGTGCAACGTGTGTGGAAGCCGAATGTCGTTGCCCAGCAAGTTACAAGCGTGAGCTACTGCCCGCAGCAAGTTGCGGTGCAGGTGCCCGTGCAGGTCAGCAAAATGGTCACCGAGCAGCAGGTTCGCCAGGTGCCGGTGCAGGTGACTCGCATGGTGCAGGAAGAGTGTGTTCGCAAGGTGCCGTACCAGACGTGCCGTCAGGTGACCGAGCGCGTGCCTCATCAGGTCGCCGTGCAGGTTTGCAAAATGGTGACCGAAGAGCAGGTGCGCCAGGTTCCGGTTGTCACATGCAAAATGGTCGAAGAAGAAAAGTGCGAGCAGTACCAGGTACGCGTCTGCAAATGGGTTTGCCAGAAGCAGACGGTGCAGGTGCCGCGCGTCGTGCGGAAAGAGGTACCGGTGACCTACACGATCCGCGTCCCGCGCACCGTGACGTACCGCGTGCCGGTCGATTCGTGCGAGGGCTAAAACAAGCCTCTGCAAAACATCAATAGCCGGTGAGCCACGCTCGCCGGGCCCCCGGACCGCGTGGCGGTCCGGCTATCGGCCGAGTTTCTATTTGGCTCGCACGTGCTACAATGAGAGTCGCACGTGCGAGCCACTTTGTTTACGTAGGAATAGCCCCATGACCGTCGAAGGACATATCGAAAATGGGCAGATCGTTTTCAACGAGCATGTCTCGCTTCCGGAGGGCGCGCGGGTTCGCGTGGAATTGCTTTCTACCAGCGGCAATATTTCACGAACTTTGGAGTCGCGAATCGGCAGCAACTACGAGCACTACCAATCAATCATCGTCGCTATAGATGACCTGCCTCCAGATTTCGCGGCCGAACACGATCACTACATTCATGGAACGCCGAAGAAGTGAGCGCCGTTGTTTTCGTCGATACGTTCTATTGGGTGGCGTTGGTAAATCGCCTGGATGTGTCGCATCAAAAGACCATCGATTTTGCGCGAAGCTATTCCGGCCAGTCGGTTACCACAGAGTGGATATTGACCGAAGTGGCGGATGGATTCTCGCGCCCACAGCATCGCCCGCGTCTTCAGCAACTCAGGCAACTTTGGCAAACTGACCAGAGGCTGACCATCGTCGAAGCCAACCATGAGCTTTTTGAACGTGGACTTGATTACTTTTGCAATCGCCTGGACAAATCGTGGTCGTTGACGGGCTGCATCTCGTTTGTGGTGATGAAAGACAAGGGGATTTCGGAAGCCCTGACGGCCGATCATCATTTCGAGCAAGCCGGGTTTGTGCCTCTGCTTAAGTAACGACCTGCGATGAGTGTTAAGGTCTCCATCTCATTTTGCGAGAGGAGTACGTTTTTTGAGCAAACGGCCCCATTTCCAAAAACTGAGTGATGATACCGTGATTAGCTTCGCAAGCCGAGTCACCGTAGGACGGACAATCCTGTCCGTCGATTTTCAAAAGACGGACAGGATTGTCCGTCCTACGGGCAAACGGTATCACCGCCAAAAACTGCTCAACGTTGACACGCCGCGCTAGCCCGGTGAGACTAATTAGTTTGCCGACTCTTCTGCACCGGGACAAAGTGGAACCTTTCAGCGTGGGCGGATCGATCATTCAACAACACGATTCGGCGCTTGCGGGCCGGCGGGTGATGCTCGTTGGGAAACTCGCCAGTATGTCGCGCCGCGACGCCGAGCGGCTGATCCGCGAAGGGGGCGGCCAGCTTGTTGAGCACGCGGGGAGCGGCGTCGATTTGATTGTGGCTAGCGACGAAACGGCCGGCGCCAAGCGCCTGGCAACCGATCGTGAGTTGTTCGACGATGAATTGCGTACTCGCATCGCCAGTGGCGAAGTCGAAGTTTTGCATGAATCCGATCTCTGGGCTCGCTTGGGACTTGTCGAGTCTGGTGCCGAAGGCGAGCGACTCTACACGCCCGCGATGCTGGCCGAGTTGGTCCGCGTGCCCGTGGCCGCGATTCGGCAGTGGCACCTGCGCGGCGCGCTTCAGGCCAAGCGCGAAGTGCGCCGGCTCGCGTACTTCGATTTCGAGGAAGTTCATGTCGCTCGTAAGCTAGCGCAACTGCTGCATGCCGGTTGCAGTCTCGCGGCTGTCAATCGGCAACTGCAAACGCTCTCGCGGCTGCTGGCCGATTCGCCGCGCCCGCTGGTCGACCCGAACGTGGTTGTCGAGGGACGCCGCCTATTTATTCGTCGCGACGAAGGCCTGGCCGAGCCCACGGGTCAACTATTGATCGATTTCGACGCGGAGAAAAACACAACCACACATCCGGAACTGGTCGCTCTACCATTTGTTGCGCCGAGCACGCTGCTCGACGGTTCCGGAGATCGCGCGGCCCAGCCGCATGCGGCCGACGATCTTCGCGCCTTCGCTGCCGAGCTGGAAGGCAACGGCGAATTGCAGCAGGCCGCTGAAGTCCATCGAGCGATTCTTTTTTCGGGCGAATCGACGTCCGAAGATCATTTTGCCCTGGCCGAGCTGTTGTATTTGCTGAATGACCTTTCGGCCGCGCGCGAACGCTATTATATGGCGATCGAGCTGGATGAGGATTTCGTCGAGGCCCGGTCCAATTTGGGCTGCGTGTTGGCCGAGCAAGGCGAAACGAATTTGGCCGAAGCCGCCTTCCGTGGCGCGCTCGAATACCATCCCGACTACGCCGACGCTCATTATCATTTAGCCAGGCTGCTCGATCGTGCCGATCGATCGGCCGAAGCCGCGACGCACTGGCAACAGTTCATGAACCTCGCCCCGGCGAGCCCCTGGGCGGATGAGGCTCGTGAGCGATTGGAGGGGGAGGGCTGTCGGCTATCGGCTATCGGCTGCCGGCCGGCAGAAAGCGTGCCGCCAGACTCAATATCTAACACCCAACACCCAGCAACTGACAACGAACAACTGACAACGAACAACTGACAACGAACACCCCTCATGCACGAAGTCCTCGTCCAATACGATCCCGTCAACCCGACGACCTGGGCTTACCTGTCGTCGCTGCTGATGATCGCGGTCTACTTCAAGTTCAACCGCGTGTTCAGCGTGCGCAACTTGGACCTCGTGCTGCTGATCGCACTGGCGCCGGCGCTCCTGATGGTGCAATACGGCCGGGTGCATGTCAACGCGAACATCGAGCATGCGGGCTATATCTGGTTGTTTGCGGTGAACGGGCTATTCATGCTGCGGTTGTTGTTGGATACGGCCATGGTTCGTCGGCCGCTGCTGGAGCCGAACCTGTTGGTCGGCGGGCTGACGTTCCTCGGTATTTCATTGTTCGCGTTTTTGATGGCCAACGTCCTTGTTGGCACGCCCGATGCCGCCGATGTTGCCGGCTCGGAGCGGGCCGCCGATTTGGTCGTTCGGCAAACTCCTACCGACGAGCTCAACAGCCTGCGGACTCACGGTCCGGGCTTTCCGCTGTTGTTCGTGCTGCCGCAGATTTCCACGCAATCAATCCTGGGCGACAAAGGCCTGCAGGAAGCGCCGGTCGAAACGCACGGCGCTGCTCCCACCAAGTCGGCGCCGTCGGCCGAGCTGCGCCATATCGTGACGGCCCGCGTGATGGCGATTCTTTCTCACCTGGCCATCGTGATCGGCGTGGTCCTCATCGGCATGCGCCATTTCGATAACATCAAGACCGGCATTGCGGTGGCGGCGCTCTACTTGCTGTTGCCTTACACGGCGATGTGGACTGGCAGCGTGACGCATGCGCTGCCGGGGGCGCTCTTGGTGTGGGCCATTGTGTTCTACCGCTGGCCGCTCGTCGCCGGGGCGATGATTGGCCTCGCCTTCGGCACGATTTATTATCCCATGTTCCTGCTACCGCTCTGGGTCAGCTTCTACTGGCAGCGCGGGCTGACGCGGTTTCTGATTGGCCTGTGCGTGATGATTAGCGTCGTGATTCTGGCCGTGGCGATTACGTCCGATAGCATGGACGTCTTCCTGGCCCACCTGCAACAGATGTTCGGCGTCGCGCTACCCGAGGCCGAGTACTTCTCCGGCGCCTGGGGCAAGTTCTGGCAGCCGATCTACCGTTACCCGATCATTGCCGCCCAAGTCGGCCTCAGCCTGAGCATGGCCCTCTGGCCCGCGCAAAAGAACCTGGGCGCGCTGATCTGCCTCACCGCCGCTCTCATGCTCGGCACCCAATTCTGGCATGCCCACACCGGCGGCTTGGCCCTGGCGTGGTATTTGCCGCTGCTCTTGCTGACGATCTTCCGGCCGAATTTGGAGGACCGCGTTGCGCTGGCGGTTGTCAGGTAGAAGCAAGAGGGGGAGGGTGGGAGAGGGGGAGAGGGGGAGGAATGCGAGTTCAAAGGCACACAGAGCTTGATGTATACAAGAAGGCCTTTCAGGCAGCGATGGAAATATTTCACGCTTCCAAGACGTTTCCTAAAGAGGAAACTTATTCTTTAACGGATCAGATTCGCCGCTCCTCTCGATCTGTCTGTGCAAACCTCGCAGAAGCCTGGCGAAAGCGCCGCTATGAGGCTGCGTTCATCGCGAAGTTGTCGGATTCAGAGAGTGAAGCCGCTGAAACGCAAGTTTGGCTGCAATTTGCCGTTGAGTGTGGCTATCTCGACCGAGAGCGAGCAGCATCGTTTTACACAGCTTATGACGAAGTCATCCGAATGCTAGTCGCCATGATCCACTCACCAAATATCTGGACAATTCCCACGAGCTAACCTTGCAGTCTCTCCCTCTCCCCTTCTTCCAATCTCCCCCTCTACTTCTCACGGATCGCGCCGCACATCGACCACCGTTGCTTTTGCTTGGGCTGCCAGCCAGGCCTTCCACTGCACTTGGTCGAATCCGAAATTGGTGTTGTCGGACATGGTGAGGATCGCGTCGAGGACGGGTCTGTTCTTGAAAGACTGCCAGACGAATTGCGGACCTTTGTTGCCGAAGCTGAATGCGCCGCCGCCGTCTGGTGAGAAGGAGTAGGCGTGCTGATCGGGGTTTGCGTCGCTGACTTTGATTTTGTGCTTGGTAACGAGCGCATCGACCAGTGGTCCGAGTGTTTCGGGATTGCGAATTTGGGCCAGTGCCGCGCCGGCTCGATTGACCATCTCGTTGTCTTTGTCTTTTAGCGCGCGAACGTAAGGTATCGAAAGACCAGGGCGGCGTGTGCGAATCAAGTTATCCAGGCAGATGTGGCGAATGTCTTCATCCGGATCGGTGAGAGACAGGTTCACGAGGGCGTCGACCGCCACATGGCTATTGAGCCGAGCCGCCGTTTCGATCCACAACCGCTTCAGTTGCGGGTCTTTCTCTCGTCGCAACGTGGCTACGATCGCGTCGGCCGCCTGCGGGTCTTGGATCGCCTGGATATCGGCGTGCGCCTGGCTGGCCTTATCGGCTCGCTTGCCCGTGATCCAGCGGCGCAATTGCTCGATGCGATTCGACCAGTCGGCCTGCGTGACGCGCGACTCTTTCTGCTGTTTCAGCAATTCGGCTTGTTGCGGCGCGATGTACTTTCCTTCGTAGAGCACCAGGCCGCGCGCGGCCATGATGTCGTCGCGGTTCATCCATTGGCCATTCTTTTGCTGGTAGCCGAGCGCGGCACGCGTTTCCATGTGGTTGGGGTCGAGCTCCAGGATGCGCTCCAAGTGCTGACGCCGCTCATCGCGCAGCTTATGCTCGCGGCACCACTCGGCCAGCTTCACATGTGCTTCCACCGTATCGGGCGATGTCCGAGCCAGCTTCTGATATTCGGTTACGGCATCGGTAACGAAGTCGATCTTCGTGATCTGCGAACGGGCGACGGTCACTCGCCCGCCGCTCGAGAGCTCGATCACGCAATTCAGTTTGCTGGAGTCTTCCGCGGGCAGCAGCTTGCCTTCGAGGCGACCGCCGGTGGAGAGTTCGAAAATGTCGGCCCGCGCAGCGAGCGACCATGTCGAGCCAACAAAGAGAGCGACCGTCGCAACGGCTACCCGCGCGAGCGTCAATCGACAGGCCTTATTCTCTGCTGCGTGCATTTTTGCGATCTGGGTGGCACGCCCTGAGTCTTCGCAGGGCGTGGTAGTTTCGCGAATCGCTATCCTCTATTATAACGCCTGAACAACCGAGATTTTCAGCCTAAAATCGGATTTTCGAGGCAAGTCGCCATGAGCCAGTCGACCACCCAGCACCGCTGCGAATCGCCCCGAACGGTGCGCTGCGCCGTCGTTACGATCAGTGATACCCGTACGATCGAGACCGACCGAGGCGGGGCTCTGATCGTGGAAATGCTCACGGCCGGGGGGCATGGCGTCAGCTCTCGGCATATCGTTCGAGATGATCCAGCCGAGATCGAGGAGCTTGTTCGCAAGCTGGCCGACCCGGAGGCGACCGACGCGGTGCTGATGACCGGCGGCACGGGCATCGCCGCTCGTGACCAAACGTTCGAAACTGTCAGCGCGCTGCTCACTAAGGCAATGCCAGGTTACGGCGAATTGTTTCGAGTGCTCAGCTACGAAGACATTGGCCCCGCCGCAATGCTCAGCCGAGCCGTTGGCGGCGTGCTCAACCAAGTGATCGTCCTCACGATGCCAGGCTCGGTAGCCGCCGTGCGGCTGGCGATGGAGAAGCTCATTGTGCCGGAGATTGGCCATTTGGTTTATGAGGCGCGGAAGTAGATCGGATTGGCCAAGCGGTTGAATATCTCACGCAAAGGCGCTAAGGCGCAGAGTAAGAATGGATTGAACCACGAAGGCACGAAGATCACGAAGAAGAAAGAGAATGATCAGGTCTTTCTCGCAGCCACTTCCAAAATTCTTCGTG
>CAZGMU010000140.1:2628-10825 GCA_964526975.1 uncultured Planctomycetaceae bacterium | reverse complement strand
TTGTCGGCAAGATTGAAGAACCATTCACGCGTGGCGCTGTTGGGGTCGCCGCCGACTTTAGCGTAGGCCAGGGTGCCGCGAGTATTTGAAATTCCAAATTCGTTAAGCACCGGCGCTTGTGGCGTTACCTGCGGATAATTGACCGGTTCGACCTGCGACGTCCCATCGAATTTCCAACCGCCACCTTGAATGACGAAGCCGGGAACAGACCGGTGGATCATTACGTTGTTGTAGTCGCCGCGATTCACATAGCCGAGGAAGTTATTCACACTCAAAGGCGTGGCGGTGTTGTAAAGCCGTACATCGACATTGCCGAGCACCGTGCTAAAGCGAACGATCGTGGCGTGTGCAAATGAGGCAAGTACAAAGCTGGCCAATAGCGACAGGGCGCCGGCAGCGTAGACTCGCCGCCGCAGGTTGAATAAAGAAACTCTGTGCATCACGTTGCTGTTGATCCGTCCTATCTTTGTGCCCGCCACTATTAAATACTCCCGACCAGAAAAAGCGAATGCGGACATAATTGCGACTTGCCCGAGAAGAGTGGCAATGTCAGCGTAGCCTTACAGTGAATTCTTATCTTGTTTTTGTTCTACTTCTTTTTCGTCGCAGTCCAAGTGCGGACCACAATGCACTCGCGACAAGCAAGCCGCTGGCAGGCTCGGGGATGCTCGCGATCGCCAAATCGCTGGCTCCAGAGCCAGCAGCATGGTACCCGCCGCCGATAGCGCCGAGGTTGTTTCGCCAGACAGTGTAGTCGGCGTTGTTCACCACCCCGTCGCCATTGCCATCGGCTCCAGACCATGCCGTTATGGTGGTATTTTGCATTTTGCGCCAAACCACATAGTCTCCCGAGTCGATTATTCCGTCACGGTTGTAGTCGCCCGCGACGACCGTCAGCGTAATCGCTGTGGCCGATTGTTCGACTTTCCAAGCCTGGCCGGACGAGAGTTGCGGCAAGTCGTACGTGCTGAACCCTCCGATAATCGTGGCAGCAGACAAAACTGTGAACGAGTTGCCGAGCGCTGGCGCGAAGTTATTGAGCGTCGTTACCTGCAGCTTTCCGGCAAGATACGCCAGGTTGTTGGTGCTTAGCTTGTCGTAGAGTGTGTCAGCGGTCGTTCCCGCAAGCTGGAGGCTCAATGTTCCGTCTAAATACTGCTGATAGACGCCCGATATCCCGATCACGCCGAGGGACAATCCAGGCGCCAGGGTGCCATGGTTGATCACCGAGCGATTGATCACATAGTTTTCACGAACGCCGAGCGTGCGGCCGACGCCGATAGTCAAGGCGCCCGTTCCGGTAAACGTCGTCCCCGTGTCAATGAACGCGTCTCTACTGGCAAAGGTCAATCCGCTTGTTTGCACGTCGGTGATCATGCCGTTTCCCAGATAATCAATGGTCTTCGCCTGGTTCACGATCAGTGGCAAAAAGCTGCTGCTGCCGAACAAAACGGGGACTGAATCAAACGGCCCGGAATCCGGCGTTCCATCGTCGTTCGTATCCGGGTTCAAGTTGTGGTAGAGGCTATCTCCACTCAGCAACTGGTTGGCATAGAGATCAATGAGTGTCATGCCGTCGCCGGCCACATTTGCAAAAACCGTGAAGCCGCCGTTCTGAAAATCCAAATTGGCGCTATTGTCCTTGAGATTGAAGAAATACTGGCTCGTCGCGCTGTTCGGATCGGTTCCGGCTTGCGCCATTGCGATCGTGCCCTTGACGTTGGAGCGAAGTGGAGGGTTGCTAAACTCGCTGTTGACGGTGGGGTTGGGCGTGGAGTAGTTGTTATCCAAATCGACTTTCAGGTTGGGATTCAAAGACTTCTTCAGCACAGTTGCTGGTTCATCGATGTATTGGGGATAGTATCCGCCACCTTGCAACACGAATGGCGTGCCGGAAGAATACGCCAGCCGGTGCATGAGCGAGCTATTGAACAAGCCGCCGTTTACGTACTGCAGAAAGTTTGCGGTTGTGTTGGGCCGGTCATCGAAGAGCTGAATAAAAATAGTGCTGCGAGCCCGGGTTGCTGAAGAGATGTTGTAATCAAACTGGACAAATGAGTCGCCTCGGGCCTCGGCCAGCGTGAGCGACACCCCGGCACAGCCCAGGAATAAGAGCACGATCAACTTCATCGCCACGCATACGAAATGGGAATGCTCATGCCTTGCAAATCTGTCCAACAAACCCCTCCCGTTACAACCGTGCAATTCGCTAAAATAGGCCCCTCTATTTGCATCCAAGCCGTGATCGGGGCAAAGGACACTTTGCCACGCGGTATTGCTTTACAGGCCGATAACAGCCTGTCACGCAACACGGTTTACCTGAAAACCCATCAGCAACACGAAACTACAGGTGAATTCTCATGACGGCCGCCTTTCCCGAGATTGAACGCATCAAGTACGAAGGTCCTCAGTCGAACAACCCGCTGGCCTTCCATCACTACAATGCCGACGAAAAGGTCGGCAACAAAACGATGCGCGACCATCTGCGGTTCAGCGTCGTCTACTGGCACACGTTTCGAGGCACCGGCGCCGATCCCTTCGGCCCTGGCTGTGCCGTCCGCCCGTGGGAGGATGGCACCGACTCGGTCGAGAATGCCCAGAACCGCGCCCGCGTAGCGTTCGAGTTCATGGAAAAGCTTGGCAACCCCTTCTACGCGTTCCACGACCGCGATGTTGCCCCCGAAGGAGCAAATCTTGCCGAAACCAACCGCAATCTCGATGCGGTTGTGAAAGTGCTGAAAGAAGAGCAACAGCGTACTGGAATCAAGCTGTTGTGGGGCACCGCGAATCTATTTAGCAACCGCCGCTACATGCACGGTGCTGCCACCAGCCCGAATTGCGAAGCATTTGCTTTTGCTGCTGCCCAGGTGAAAAAGGCGCTCGAAGTCACGAAGGAGCTCGGCGGCGGAGGCTACACATTCTGGGGCGGCCGCGAAGGTTACCACAATTTGTGGAATACCAACATGAAGCGCGAGTTGGACCATCTGGCCAAATTCTTGCACATGGCCGTCGACTACGCCAAGGAGATCGGCTTCACCGGCCAGTTCTATATCGAGCCCAAGCCGAAAGAACCGACCAAGCACCAGTACGATGCCGACGCCGCGGCCTGCGCCAACTTCCTCCGCGAATATGGCCTGATCGACCACTTGAAGCTGAATCTTGAAACGAACCATGCCACGCTGGCTGGTCACTCGATGCAGCACGAAATGGAAGTCGCTGGCAGCCAGGGCATTCTCGGCTCGATCGACGCCAACACCGGCGACATGCTCCTCGGCTGGGACACCGACCAGTTCCCGACCGATATCTATCTCACAACGCAGTGCATGTACACGCTGCTCAAATACGGCGGATTCACCAAAGGCGGCGTCAACTTCGACGCCAAGGTCCGCCGCGAAAGTTTCGAGCCGGTCGACCTGTTCCACGCCCACATCGGCGGCATGGACGCCTTCGCCCGCGGCCTCAAGATCGCCCACGCCATGCGCGAAGACGGCAAGCTCGAATCGCTCCTCAAGGAACGCTACGCAAGCTGGGACACCGGCCTCGGCGCTGAAATCGAAGCCGGCAAACACAGCTTCAAGTCGCTCGAAAAAGTCATGCTCGACAAAGGCGACATCACACCCAATAAGAGCGGGCGTCAGGAGATGATTGAGAATCTCATCAACACGTACGTCTAAGAGTCAGTGGTTCCTGAAATCGGCAGTCGGCCGATTAGTTCACCGTTCGTGACCTGGTAATGTCGCTTCGAGCTTCTTCGCTAGCGCTCGGACCTCCCGTGCGCCTGCCTCACCGCCCCTTCCTTCGAGCATTGATATCAATTCTTGAAGCTCGCTTTTGGTCAAATCTACGAAGTGTTTCCGATTGGCCCACTCGCCCTTTGCAACGCCCTTAATTTCTTTTTCGCCCGGACGGCTTCTGTTATACAGTTTGCGCCACGTCTTATCGATTTTTTTCATTGCGTCTCGACTTCGCTTGATGAGATCCAGTTTCCAGTGTCGATCCTCCATTGTCGGCTCGTCGGCAATCGCCTTTTCGAGCTGTATTGAACCTACATGCAACGCCGTAGCCGCGATGTAGCATTCGCGATCATTCAATTCGATCTTCATTTTTTCTCCCCTATTTAGCTTTCCTCTGGATTTCTCAAGAGGTTGTGATGCCGATCGCGACACTTCGATGAAAAGCCCCGGTTCGACTTTGAAGTATTTACTCAGAATTTGGATCACTCGCTTACTGATTTCTCTTTTGCCAGAAAGAATCAGCGACGCATTGGACTGACTGCCGATTAGGCGGCCCAGGTCGCTAACGTTCATCTCATGCTCTTCCATGAAATGCTTAAGCATTTCAAGTGGCGTCGCGCTAGGCATTTCGTCTGTGTGGTTGCGATCATAATCCTCGATTAAAACAGTAAGCGTATCCAAGTAATCCTGTTCACCGGGAGATAGCGAGCCTTCGTCGTGGACAGCCAATCGCCCGGCGATCTTCATAGCGCGCCCGAAATCGCGATCGTTACGAATCGGGCGAAGTGGAAACTCGCCAATCAGCTCCGCATAATGTTTGTCTATCTTGGCGGTTCGCGCAACGCTCATAGGTTGTCCTTCCAGCGATTCTTCGAATACTCGGCGTGTGTCATGAAACAGAGTGTATAAATTATCTGGCGGTTATAGTGGACCGTAGCGACGAGTCGGTAGCGATTGCCACCCTACGCCGTTAACCCTTTTTCTGTAAGCATAAAACGAGTCTCGATGCGACAACGAGTTTCGGTCATCCTTTTCGTTTTGCCAAGGAAGGGAGGGCTGTCACTCACCCGAAAGGAATCGGGACATGTCGCATCGAGACTCTGGTGTTCGTTTGCAGCTTGTTTGTTTGCAGCAGTGCTTGCGGTGGTTGTTGGCGGGGGTCGATTGGTCGCCGATCAAGTTTCGGCAGGATTGCCGTTGGTCACCGAAAACGCTGGTGGCAGGGGCCTTGTTGTGGGCCTGGTCCGATGAGCTCACGCTCGTGGAACGCTTCCGCACGATCCGCAAGATAGCAATCCCCGTACCCGCTCCCACGAGCAGGCCTATTCCACGATTCGCAAACAGAAGGGGCGCCGCAAGAATCGACGCGGCCGGCGGCTCGCTGCCAAGCATGCCAAGAAAGCCAACTCCCCGCAACTCTGGCTGACGACCATGTGGCACGCGGGGACGGGACTTCCCTGGGATTGGCGGATCGGACCGGCTGACAGCAGCGAGCGGGCCCACATGCGGGCGATGCTGGAGGACTTGCCGGCCGCCGCCATGCTGGCCGCCGATGCCGGCTTTGTCGGTTACGAAGGAATGTGGGAAGTCCAGGCCAGTGGTCGACGCCTGCTCCTCCGCGTCGGTTCGAACGTGCGGCTGCTGAAGCAACTGGGCTACGTCCGCGAGCGGGAGAGCATCGTGTATCTGTGGCCCGAGGAAGCCGCCCGCCGGGGCCGGCCCCGCTCGTGCTGCGGCTGGTCGTGGCCCACAACGGCCGACATCCGGTGTACCTCGTCACCACGGTCCTCTCCCAGCGTGAACTGAGCGATGTACAAGTCATCGAAATGTATGCTCGGCGGTGGGGCATCGAACTGTTCTACCGGCACTTGAAGCAGACCTTCCGGCGACGGAAGCTGCTCTCGGCCAGCGCCGAAAACGCGCGGGTGGAGCTAACCTGGTCGCTCGTGGGACTCTGGGCCATGGCCCTCTACGCCTTGGTCGAAGCAGACCGGCAAGGCGTCTCGCCTCAGAGGCTGAGCTTCGCCAAGCTGCTCTTGGCATTTCGCCGCACGTTGCGTGACTATCGGCATCCCACCGAACCGGGAGAACGGCTCTGCGAACGGCTTCGTCACGCCATTAGCGACTCCTACGTCCGACAGAACAAAGACAGCCGCAACTTCCCCCGCAAGAAAAAAGAACGACCGCCTGGACCACCCAAAATAATGCAAGCCTCCAAAGCACAAATCCAACTCACTTACCAACTCGCTGCATCACTAAAAAAAGGGTTAACGGCGTAGAGTGGCACCCATGCGACTTGTTGACAGAGCATACCACGCGCTCGAATCAACGAATATCACGGGGCACCATAGAGAATTTTGTCGTGGTCGCGGCCCGAAAAGCCGTCATCCGGCCCCTCATCGGGAAGAGCTTCCATCCGCGCGAGAAACGCCTTGATCGCTTCCTGCTGCTTGGCGAGGTCTTGGGGCGACAATTCGTCAATCTTCGCATCCGCACATGGCTGTGATAACTGCACTTCCACTCGAGTACCCTCCGCCAACTCGACCCGCTGTAGAGGCCGGAATACGCCTGCTTCGAAAATCGCGGGAATAGTGCGGCTCATGCCACAATTCTAATATGCCGGCGGTATTTAAGTCCAGTTAAGGAAGCTAGGCCGCTCGTGGGCGCGGAAGCGCGCCGTTACGATTTCCGCACCACTCCCACCAGAGACAACCCAAACGGCAACGGCACGCGACCAAGCAGGTTGGCCTCGCTGCTCATTGCGCCGGCGAGAAGCGAGTTGGCGAAGTGCGGTGGAGTTGTGAGGTCGCCCGGGCCTGTGTGTTCCTGTAGCAGCTTGCTCGCCAGGCGCACGATCGCTGCTGGTGGGAAGAGGAGCGTGTTGTAGTGGCTTAGGAGGAGCTGTTCGGTCCGCTCGGCCGGCCATAGTGCCGCGAATTGTTGTTTGCCGTAACGCCGAAAGTGGTGGTGGTGCGCATCACGCGGTGAGTAAAGCCATTGATACGCGGGAACCGTCGCGACCACGATTCCGCCTGGCCGCAATAGATGTAAAGCGGCCGCTGCAGATGCACGGTCGTCTTCGATGTGCTCCAACACGTCGGTCATGAGGACCACGTCGAAGCTCGCCGGTGGCAGGTCGATTTCGTCTGGCAATCGGCCATAGCAAACGCGGCTTCCCAGCCGTTGCCGCGCATAATCCAGTGCGTGCGGAGAGCACTCGACGCCGAGTACGTCATGCTGATCCATGACATCAACAAGATTACCGCCCGTGCCGCAACCGAGTTCGCAGATTTGCAAACGCCGATTTTTTACCTGTGGCGCATATCGGTCCACGAGTGACCAAACAATCCGCCGTCGAGCGCGAAACCACCAATGTGTTTCTTCAACCCGATAAAGCTCGTCGTAAAGTGTCGCGTCCATGATGGCACTGGTCTAAGAAATGACTCAAAAATAACTTCGGCAGATAGGATTCACCACGGAGACACGGAGGACACAGAGAAGACGGAAGTAAAGAGAGAAGATCGCTAATCATCACTGATTTACGCTAATCAATCAGGATCAAGTAGGAGACGGAAGTCGTCTCTTCTTTGATATTTAGCGGGAATTAGTAAAAACTAGTGTTCCTGTTCCTCCTGGATTTCTTCTCCGTGGTTATTCTGATTCTAAAAATCGTGAAGTTATTATTGAGCCGTTCCTAAGCTGCTTTGCGAGCCTGGGGCATGCGATTGGAAAGCCTTTTTTCCATCAACGGCCGCGAGACCGCAGGCCACCTTCTTGGCCGGCGGTAGGACCAATAGATGGTCACAAGGTCGGCAGCGGCCACGAGGAAATCGCTCATTCGCAACCGTGAGCCGGCAATATCCTGCCATTCTTCCAGCGGGCATTCGTAGATCGAATTGCAATTCGGGCGGTTGACCTCGCTACGGTCGGCGGCGAGCATTCGGGCCAGTATCTCGACATCGAATACCCAACGCGATTCGTAAGGTTGTGAGAACAGCTCTCGCGTCGACGGAGTCACGCGGAACAGCTTCGCACCGCATTGTGTGTCGTACACAGGCAGCCCCAGGGCGAATGAGGCGCATGTGGCGAACGCTCGTCCGGCAAGATGTCGCCACGGGCTGCGGCGAATGCGCCGCCCTAATAGTGCGACGCGGCTACCCATGACGAGTTTGAGCTCTGGCCGCGTTTGCAAAAGGTCGACAAACCGTGGGATCGCATTCAAAGGTGTTGCCAGATCGGCATCCCAATAGCCGACCAACGCGGGCCGTCGTTGCAGGCCCGCTTGAATACCTTGGCGTACTGCCTCGGCCTTTCCCATATTCTTATCTAACCGAAGCGTACACACCTGGCGCGGGCACCTCCGGCGCATCTGTTCCAATACAAGTGGCGTATCGTCGGTACTGCCATCATCGACAAACATCAACGTGACGTTTGCCGTTTGATCTAAAAATGCGATGAATTCC
>CAZGMU010000140.1:0-2599 GCA_964526975.1 uncultured Planctomycetaceae bacterium | reverse complement strand
TGAACGCGGCCGGAGGGCTTCGTTGAAGCAAGGAATGACGATCAACGTCTCGTCGCACTCAGAGCTTATTGTTGATTGGGCCATCGCGACGAATCGAAAAAGCGTACGGCGGGAGGTCGAGTGGGAGAGGTACGGGGCCTGGACAATACGGCTCTTCGCTATCGCGTGCAATGTCGCTCTCGGTGTCATGGGAGTGCTAGCGTTGCCGGGCTTGTGACGGTTGGGTGGATCAGCTATCGTTCTGACCCCGCCCTTCCCTTCGATTCCCGTCCCACCTTGTTCGGCCCATGCGTGAGAACGCTGCCAGCGCGGCACCTGCCTCGGCGACCTATTGGGGCCGCCGCAATGATCTGGTTGCGATTGCTTTGTTGACGCTGTTCGTGGCAGCGATCTATGGTGTACGGCTGAGTCTGCAACCCTTGGTTGGTGAAGAAACACGCTGGGCAACCGGCGCTCGCGAAATGCTCGCAACTGGTGACTGGCTCGTGCCGCGCCAACAAGGCCGCGTTTTTCCGGAACGTCCGCCGATGACCATGTGGACGATGGCCGTTGCCGGCTGGCTGCGTGGCGAGGTGGATGCGCTGGCGGTTCGTCTGCCGAGCGTGATCGCCGTCGTTTTGACGTCCGTACTGGTCTACTGTTATACCCGCGTCTTTGCGTCGGTTATGGCCGCGACAATTGCGGCGATTGCTTACGCTACCTTCGGTCAGGTGTTGCAAATCGGTCGCCATGGTGAATCCGAGGCATTATTTGCGCTGTTGGTTGCCGCATCGCTGCTGGTTTGGCATGTGGGCTATATGCGGGCTTGGCGACCTCTTGTGGTTTGGATGATCGGTTTCGCCTTGGCGGCCTTGGCGGCTCTTGTGAAGGGCCCACAAGCTCCGGTCTATTTCGTCGTCATCACGGGAATGTATCTCGTCGTTCGATCCGACTGGCGTTACTTACTCAGTTGGCAGTACGCGGTTGGCGCGAGTCTATTCGTGGCAATAATCGCCGCCTGGCAGGTGCCGTTTTATCTGGCAACCGATTGGTCTGCGGTCGTGGCAATCTGGTCTGGTTTGGCTGGCGACCGCTTTCAGCTTGGGGGATTTCTCGCACACATGGTGAGCTATCCTGCCGAGACGTTGGTTTGCCTGCTGCCGTGGTCGCCCATTCTGGTTGCTCTCGCCAAACGCGATACGCGGTTGCTGTTGGCCAACGAGCGCGATGTGGTTGCGTTTCTGGCCACGGCTATTCTCGTGGCTTACCCCACCGTCTGGCTGGCTGCCGGAGCGCGTGGTCGCTACTTCATGCCGATTTATCCGCTTGTGGCAGTTCTCATTGGATTGGTGATCGAGCGGTGCGCTGCGGCTGCGGTTGGCACCTATCCTCGCCGTGCCTGGCATCAGTTCTTGTTGTTGTGGGGAGCGCTTATTGCGGGTGCCGGTGTGGTCATCTGTATTGCTTGTTTGTTGATGCAGGAGCCGTCCAAGCGGTTCTACCAATCGACAGGCTTCGGCGTTGCTTTTGCGATCGTCACAACACTCGCTGCCTTCGGAATTTGGCACGCTTATCGACGCCCTCACCAATCCACTCCTCTAATCGCTACCGGGACGATTGCAACGGTAGCCGGAATCGCCGCAGCCGGGCTTGTCGTCAACATTCACCTTGCCCGGTGGATTGATCCGACCAATAACGTTGCCAAGTTGCGTCATCAACTTCCCTCCGATGCCAATCTGGTGAGCTTCAGTCCGATCGAGCATCGCTTTGCCTACTACTATGGTGATTCCATTACCGAACTCGATTGGCCCCAGGCAGTCAACGAATTGCCAGCCGACGTGGAGTATTTTTGCTTCATGCGTACTCCCGGCGATACAGCCGCCAGTCGCTCGGCAGGTCGAGGCCGGACCTGGTGCAAGACTTCGGGCACTCTGCCTTTTGCCTGGGAGGAGATTGCGTCCGTCTGCGTCGAACGGCAAGTCTACGATGATTCTCCTCGAACTGTCGTCGTAGGGCGCGTCGTGAGGCCAATGCGAGAAGAGATTTCAGACGTTTCCAAGCCACAGAGGTCAACTACAGACAACCTGCGAATCAGTCGTCAATCACGACAACGCAAGTGACTTGGCCGGCGGAGACCATTCGGTTGTGTTCAAGATTTGTTCTACCTCGCGGTAGACTTGATCCACCGATAAATCCTGCATGCAGCGATGATGCACGAGCGGACATTCCCGCGCCATGCATGGTTGGCAGTCGAGCGATAACGTAACGCATCGCTCGGCATCGTAATGCGTCTTAGTCGATACGGGGCTCGTAGGCCCAAACAGCGTAACCACCGGTCGCTGAAACGCGATTCCGAAAAATCGCGGGCCGCTATCCGTCGTCACCACCAGCCGCGACCGACGCAAACAAGCCTTGGATAATCCTAGCGGCAAGTGCTCGATCTCGGCTAACGAAACAACACGCGCGTCGTTGGCCTGGGCAACGATATCGCGGGCAAGATCTCGCTCCGCCGGCCCGCAATTGACCAATACGGAATGTTGCCCTGCATTCACGATTCGTCGGGCAAGCTCGGCAAAGTGTGCGTTCGGCCATTGCTTGGCCGCACCATATGCTCCGCCCG